>CADBPK010000217.1 GCA_902796465.1 uncultured Erysipelotrichaceae bacterium
CACTTAATATGGTAATTTATCTGTGCAAAAAAAGATCACATCTGTCCATACAGTATGTGATCCGTTATACATCAATGTTCGTAATGCGCTGCGACATCCTTCAGGAAGTCAATGATCGTCAGATGCTGGGGGCAGACACCTTCGCACTGCCCGCATTCGATGCATTCACTTGCCTTTCCGAATTTGCCTGAAAGAATGTTGTAGTTTGTGAAGTTGATCGTCCATCCCTTGGAAGAAAGATCTTCTCTCATGTCTTCATTGTAGATGGAGAAGTATTCCGGAATGCAGATGTGCATCGGACAACCTTCCGTGCAGTAATGACATGCCGTGCACGGCACCGTGATCTGATTGTTGATGATATCTGCGGCCTTGAAGCACAATGCCTTTTCTTCTTCTGTCAGCGGCTTGAAATCCTGCATGTAGGAAGTATTGTCATCCAGCTGTTCCAGATTGCTCATACCGGATAAAACAACCATGACATTCGGGAGACTTGCCGCAAAGCGGATCGCCCAGCTCGGGACTGACAGATCCGGTGCATGTTCTTTCAGCAGTTTCTCTGCCTCCTCCGGAAGCTTCGCAAGTGTACCGCCCTTTGCCGGCTCCATGACGATGACCGGCTTGCCGTGTTTTTCTGCCACTTCATAACACGCTCTGGACTGGATCCATTTGCTTTCCCAGTCGAGATAATTGATCTGAAGCTGTACGAATTCCATTTCCGGATGTTTTGTCAGGATCTCATCCAGCAGTTCCGGTGTGTCATGGTAGGAGAACCCGACATGCTTTGCCAGTCCCTGTGCCTTCTTTTCCAGCAGCCAGCTGAAGCAGTCAAATTCTTCATATTTGCCGATCATGTTTTCTTCAATGCCGTGCAGAAGGTAATAGTCAAAATATCCTGCGCCTGTTTTTCTCAGCTGTTCATTGAACACTTTGTCCCTGTCTTCCAGTGAGTTGAAGAAGCCGGCATGCAACTTAGTCGCAAGCGTGAAACTCTCACGCGGATATCTGTCCACAAGCGCTTCCTTCGCAACGTTTTCACTGGCGAAACCGTTGTACATCCATGCTGTGTCAAAATAGGTAAATCCTCTTTCCATGAACAGGTCAACCATTTTCTTTACCTGTTCCACATCCACATCTGCCGCATTGTCGGGATTATTCCGGGGCAGACGCATCAGGCCGAAGCCCAGTTTCTTTGCGGGTCTGATTTCCATCAAAACGTCCTCCTGCTTTGTATTATACGGAAAATTATCAAACATTTATAATAACTATATCGAATATGATGCTATTCACAACGAGAATATAAAAAAGACTTACTGACATACTCTTTTGTTTGAGAATTCTTTGAATACGCATCGCCTGATCTTTCTTATTACGAAATATAACGGTATACCATTATATTTTCAATGTACATCCACTTCCGAAATAAAATCCTGCTGTGATTATTATGCGTAAAAAAGGATGGATCTTTAATGATTCATCCAATATTGCGTCTTTGATCTGCATCATATAAGCAGTTCTGCTGTTCTCTATCCCAATGCCGGGCCGGAATTGCTTTTTTATCTTTCAGTGTCCTTCCGCGATCCGCAGATTATGCAGAGCCGGCACCCTGTCCATCTGGGGAGCCAGTACCGTTACCGCTGCGATCTTGATCAAATCACCGGGCAGGAAAGGAATCACACAGGCCAGCACAGCACCGTTCAAATCCATCTGCGTAACATTGATAAACCAGACGGTTCCGAGAAAATACAGGACAAATGTACCCAGCAGCATACCGCCGACGGCAGCCGGTATCCGGGAAGATTCTTTCGCTCTTTCACAGAAGAAGCCGCTGAAGAAAGCGAGAGGAATATAACCGAACAGATATCCGCCGGTAACACCAAACAGGATACCTGCACCGGATGTATAACCGGCAAATACCGGAACACCGATTGCGCCCAGAATCAGATAAAGGGACGCTGCCGCAGCGCCGTTTTTACTGCCGAGCAGAACACCCGCCAGCATGATGGCAAAAGTAGCCAGGGAAATCGGCACTTCTCCCGCCAGCGGCATGGAAACCGGCGCCAGCACGGAAATGACAGCCGTCATCAAAGCAATAAAAGCCATTTTCTTTGTTTTTGTATTCATTTTGTCCTCCTGATAAGGTTGTTGTTATATCCGTTTGACAGAATAAACGGATGGAATCATAAAGACCCTCCCTCTATTCTAATCATTTACAAAAAAAGGGAAAGACATTTTCCCTTTGCTGTTCCTGTATAATCTGCGTCCGGGCGGAGCATCTGTCA
>CADBPK010000218.1 GCA_902796465.1 uncultured Erysipelotrichaceae bacterium
AGAAAAAGACGGGCTCTCTATTATTAATGAAGATCTGATCCCTGCCCTGGATAAAGTCGGCAAAGGATTCGAAAACGGGACGATATTCCTTCCCCAGCTGCTCATGAGCGCAGATGCCGCAAAGGCTGCGTTCGCGGTCATAAAAAACAGCATGCCGGAAGGAAAGCAGGAAAACCGCGGAACCGTGATCATGGCTACCGTCAAAGGCGATATTCATGACATCGGCAAGAACATCGTCAAGGTCATGCTGGAAAACTACGGCTTCCAGGTCATGGATCTTGGCAAAGATGTACCGCCTGAAGTCATTGCGGAAGCGGCTGTCAAAAATAAGATCCGGCTTGTCGGGCTCTCAGCCCTCATGACGACAACGGTCGTCAGTATGGAGGAAACGATCAAATTGCTGAGAAAAGTCAGTCCCGAAACAAAGATCATCGTCGGCGGCGCTGTCCTGACCCAGGAATACGCCGACCAGATCGGTGCCGACGCGTATGGAAAAGACGCGATGGCTACCGTCCGGTATGCCGAGACAGTATTTGAAACAGAATAAAAAATTCCCTTCAGATTCTGAAGGGAATTTTATTACTGTTTGTCTGCAGGTATTTCAACGATCGTGCTCTCGCGTGCTTTTTCTGCCATTTCATCAACGCTGGGAACAGGAATGTTTTCTGTCGGAACCGGTTCGGGCTCCGGAACAGCTTCCGGAACCGGCTGCGGTACAGGTGTCTGTTCCGGTTCTTCATCGATCGTTTCATATACGGAATAATCGATGCCGTAGATCTTCCGTCTCTTGTGGTAATAGTGGATATTCAGCACGACATAGATGATCAGCATCGCAAGTCCTACTGCCATTGCCACGAGGATGAAGGTCGGATTGATATAATAGCCAAACAGCTGGAAGATCATACTGCCGATGATATTCTGATAGTTCTTGATGTAGCACAGGTAGAAAAACGATGCGTAGCCTGCCAGCAGGAGAAGCAGATGGAAGATCCACAGTCTGCGGCTGTATTTCCGCCATGTAAAGGAACCGATCCATGCATTGCCCAGGACCAGGATCTGCAGAAATGCATACAGAAGAGCGCCCAGAAGCCACCACAGCTTATTTCCGAGATGATTCAGGTTCATACCGGCCATTGTCAGGATCTTTACAAAATACGGAACATTCAGGTTCAGCAGTTCAAATGCGACCGAAAGCAGACCGTAGATCAAACCTACAAGCATAAGCGGCATGAGCACGATCTGTACAAACCGGTGCCATTTCAGCGGATATGGAAATTTAACTTTGTGCTTCTTCTTCATAAGTACTCCATCCTTCTTTTTTAAATCTTTCCAGAAGCCGGATATCTTCTTTGCTCAGATCATACCGAGCAAACAGATCCGGTCTTTTTTCTTTTGTGATAAGCAGTGACTGCAGTCTGCGGTACTCCCGTATCTTCTGATGATTGCCGGAGAGCAGCACGGACGGCACACATTCCCCGTCATATTCACGCGGCTGGGTATACTGGGGATATTCCAGAAGACCGTTTTCGTAAGATTCATCCGCAGCCGATTCTTCTTTTATACTGCCTTCCAGCAGCCTGATCACGGAATCCATGATGACCATGGAGGCAAGCTCCCCGCCGGTCAGGACATAGTCACCGATACTGATCTCTTCATCCACATATTTTCCGATCCGCGCATCCATGCCTTCATAATGTCCGCAGAGCAGGATCAGATGCTCTTTCCCGGCCAGCTCATGTGCCTTTTCCTGTGTATAGGGTACACCGGAAGGACTCATCAGGACAACATGTGATGTGTCGGAACGCACGGAATTCAGTGCGTCCACGACAGGCTGGCATTTCATGACCATGCCGGCACCGCCGCCGAACGGTTTATCATCCACATGCTTGTACCGGTCTTTCGCGAAATCACGGATCTGCACAAAATCAACCGAGGCGATCTGTCTGTCGATGGACCTTCCGACGATGCTGGAGGAAGTAAATCCCGCAAACATCTCCGGGAATAAAGTCAGAACACTGATCCTCACAGCAACCCCTCCATCGTATGAATGGTCATCTCTTGTCGTTCAGGATCGACATTCCGGATAAAATCCGGCACATACGGGACCAGGACTTCCTTTCCGTCTTCCTTCAGGATACGGAGATTCAGATTGGCGCCGAGTGTTTCTTCAACCTGCAGGATCTTCCCGATATGCGTATGGCTTTCATCGAATACATCCAAGCCGATCAGATCACTCCGGTAGAACTCCCCTTTTCCGAGCGGCTTCCGGTCTTCGTCCTTCACAAAGATCATACTGCCCTTATATGGTTCCACATCGTTGATATTGTCTTTTCCCTCAAAGGAAACAAGGCAGTGACCTTTATGTTTCCGGAAGGAAGCTACGGTAAAAGGCTGATACGCTCCTTCGATCAGCATATATACCGTCTTTCCCTTTTTATACCGTTCCGCATCGAAGTCCGAGTAGCTTTCGATTTTGATCTCTCCGCGGATCCCGTGCGTGTTGATATACTTTCCGATACAGATATACTTCATAAAAAAATCTTATCAAAAAGGATGCATTTCCGCATCCTAAACTTGTTCGAATTTGATCGTAATTCTTTTGTTTTCAGCGTGCGAAGCGACTGACATGACCTGTCTTAAAGCAGAAGCCATGCTTCCCTTTTTGCCGATCAGACGGGCAATATCTTCGTCCTTCGCATATACATGAAGCACCACTTCATCCGGACTGATGGAAGGCATTACCCTGACTTCCAGTTCATCGGGATTTTCAACCATAGGCTTCACAAGATCGAGCAAAACTCTGTCCAGTTCAGCCATGGTGCTTATTTCTTCGCTTTCCCGGCTGCTTTTTCGTCGTGATACTGCTTCAGAACGCCTTCATGAGAAAGAATGCTGCGGACTGTATCAGAAGGCTGTGCACCTTTCTTCAGCCATTCCAGAGCCTTTGCGTTATCCAGAACTACAGTCTGCGGGTTTGTTACAGGGTTGATGTAACCCAGAGTTTCGATCTCACGGCCGTCACGCGGTGCACGTGCGTCTGCAACAACGATACGATATCTCGGAGCTTTCTTAGCGCCGGTTCTCTTTAAACGAATTCTTACTGCCATTTTTTATTCCTCCATATTCAACGTCCCTAATTATATGCAGGCAAAAAATACCTGTCAAGTATTTTTGCTTGACAGGTATTAAAATCTTCTGAAATTCTTCTTTCTCAGCATATTGATGTCCGGCAGCTGCTCTCCTCTGGCCTCTGCTTCCGCCATCATGTTGTCCAGATATTCCTCATTCAGCTTTCCGCTTCTCTGCAGAGTTCCCATCTGATCCATAACTTTCTTCATCTTATTAAACTGATTAATCAGTTTATTGACATCGTTGACTGTCGTTCCGGAACCTTTCGCGATCCTCTTCTTCATCGTACTGCGGATCTTCGCCGGGTTTTCACGTTCAGCCTTTGTCATAGACTGGATGATCGCCTTCGTATGCTTCATGGCGGAAGACGCATCCTTGTCGTTGATCATGTCGGCATACTGGTTCATGCCCGGCAGCATCTTCATAATTCCGCCCAAAGGACCGAGACGTTCGATCTGTTCAAACTGCTTCAGCATATCATCGAGCGTGAACTTCCCGTTCATCATCCGCTCTGCCGCACGTTCAGCTTCTTTGAGATCCAGTTTCTCCTGTGCCTTTTCAACCAGGGTGACGATATCACCCATGCCGAGGATCCGGTCTGCCATCCGGTCCGGATGGAAGATATCCATATCATCGATCTTTTCGCCTTCACCGACAAACTTGACCGGGACATTGGTGATCTTCTTGACGGAAAGAACGCCGCCGCCTCTGGAATCACCGTCAAATTTGGTGACAACAAGTCCGGTCAGAGGAAGTGCTTCCCTGAATGCGGAAGCTACATTGACGATATCCTGTCCGGTCATCGCATCAACTGTAAGCAGGATCTCATCTGCGTGCACGAGGTTATTGATCTGCTTCAGCTCATTCATCAGTTCTTCATCGATATGAAGACGCCCGGCAGTATCAATAAATACGGTATCGTAGTCATGCGCCTTGGCGTAAGCCATGCCCTGTCGTACAGTCTCAACCGCATTGACGCCGGTTCCGAGCGTAAATACTTCCGTATTGATCTCTTTCCCCAGTGTCTGCAGCTGTTCGATCGCAGCCGGACGGATCACGTCGGCAGCGATCAGGAGATTCTTTCTGTTGTATTTTTCCGCGCAGATCTTGGCAATCTTCGCGACACTGGTCGTTTTACCTGTTCCCTGCAGACCTACCAGCATAATGACGGTAATACCGCTCT
>CADBPK010000219.1 GCA_902796465.1 uncultured Erysipelotrichaceae bacterium
CAGCTGTTCACGGATATCTTCGATGGTGCCCTGCGTTACACGGATCATGATTTTCTGATACACAAAGTTCGCAAGAACACCGCAGGCAAAGATCATTGCCATCTGTTTCAGCTTGCCGAGCAGAGGCGCAAAATCCTTCGAACCGGATTCGACCATCGGCGTGATGAAGCCGTCGATCAGCGTCCGCTGGAACAGGGAACCCTGAACCTGGACCCATGCCGCAAGAACGATACAGAACAGTACGATGAGAATATGAAATTTATAGCGCTTTAAAACCAGTCCAAGCAATCTTCCGAGGACAGCGAAATCCAGTTTTTCCCCGGTATTGTAATTTCCTCTTCCGCGGCTCATTTATCGTCATCCCCTTTCTTCTGTGTTTCATAGATTTCCTGATAGATATCATTGGTCTTGAGGAGGTTTTCTGGTGTATCAAATCCGTAGATTCCGCCATAGTCCATGACCAGTACACGGTCAGCGTCTTCAATGGATGAGATTCTCTGCGAAATGATGATCTTGGTGACATCAGGAAGCGAATTTTTGAATGCTGTACGGATCTTCATATCGGTCGCTGTATCAACTGCCGATGTGGAATCATCCAGGATCAGGATCTTCGGTTTTTTCAGAAGCGCACGCGCGATACAGAGACGCTGTTTCTGACCGCCCGAAACATTGGAACCGCCCTGTTCGATCCAGGTATCATAGCCATCCGGAAATGTCCGGATAAAATCATCTGCACAGGCCTTTTTGCAGGCGTCGATGAGTTCTTCATCCGTAGCGTTTTCATTTCCCCATCTGAGGTTGTCCTTGATCGTGCCGGAGAACAATACATTCTTCTGCAGCACCATGGCAACATTGTCACGGAGTACTTTCAGGTCATATTCCTTTACATTATGACCGCCGATAATTACTTCACCCGAAGTGACATCATACAGTCTGGGAAGCAGAAGCGTCAGCGAACTCTTTCCGCTGCCGGTGGCACCGATCACACCGATCGTTTCACCTGAGCGGATATTCAGATCGATATCGTGAAGGATCTCCTTATCTTTTCCTTCAAAGTATCCGAAGCAAACATCGTTGAGAACGATGGATCCATCCGGTATTTCCATAACCGGGTTTTCCGGATTGACGATAGACGGCTTTTCTTCGAGAACCTCTACAATTCGCTTGGCGCTGGCAGCTGACATTGTGATCATGACAAATACCATTGAAAGCATCATAAGTCCGATCAGGATATTCATGGTATATGTGAACATGGACATCAGCTGACCTGTGCCAAGGGTGGAATTGACGATCATCCGTGCACCCAGCCAGGAAAGCGCGATCATGCAGGCGTATGAAGTCAGGCCCATGACCGGTCCGTTGAGGACGATCAGGGATTCTGCCTTTTCAAAGAGTCCCTGCAGTTTTTTGGCGGCTCTGCGGAATTTCTCCGTTTCGTGTTCTTCCTTCACAAAAGCCTTGACGACACGGATATTTGTAATATTTTCCTGGACGCTTTCGTTCAGTTCGTCATACTGTCTGAATACGACAGAAAACCGCGAGTAACTGAGGATGGTGATGATTGCCAAAACGACCGACAGGAAAATAAGAGCATAAAAAAATACTCTTGCCAGTTCCGCATTGATCCGGATCGTCATAAATACCGCCACAATGATCGTCAGAGGTGCACGGATGCACATACGCAGGATCATCATAAAAGCATTCTGCAGGTTTGTCGCATCCGTCCCCAGTCTTGTCATCAGACCGGAAGTAGAGAATTTATCAATGTTGGCAAAACTGAATTTCTGAATGTTCTGAAACATGTCATCACGGACATTGCGTACAAATCCCGTGGCTGCATATGCGGCAAGATTGCCGCTCATGATGCCGCAGAACAATGACAGGAATGCACATATGATCATGATGATCCCGTACTTGAATACGACATCCATGTTTCCGACACCAATTCCCTTATCGACAATAATCGACATGATATACGGAAGACTGAGTTCAAGCACAACTTCCCCGACCATGAACAAAGGCGCCCCGATCGCGGCCGGCTTGTATTCCCTGACTTCCTTCAGCAATCTCTTAATCATACCTCTCCTCCTCTCTCAGAATATTATTTCTGATTCTTTCCAAAAGACCGAACAGCTGTTCTTTATCCTGTTCGCTGAAACCATCAAAAAAGATCGTCTCATTATGACCGGCTATTGCATTCATTTTTTTGTCGAGCATCATGCCTCTGCGGGTAATGATGATCTGTTTGAGACGTTTATCCTCAAGAACGGATATGCGTTTAATATACCCGTTCTTTTCCAGATTCTGCAGGATACCGGTAATCGTGGACCGGCGGATATGGAAAAAATCCTCCAGGTCTTTCTGATAGATCGGATCCCCGATGTGCTGGCAGAGATAATGAATGATGCCGATCTGAACCGCCGTGACATTCCCGCAGCCATTCTGCAGAACCTGTCTGTCAACGAAGCGGTTCATGATGTTCTTTGTTTCTCTCAGCGAAACCCAAAGATCTGCATCTTTATACATAAATTATCTTTTGTTAGCCTCCTAACAATTATGGTATTCCCTCCCCTCCTGCATGTCAACACTCAGGACAAAAAAAGAGATCCTGTCCCTTCACTTTCGTGAAAGACAGAACCTCTTTCTTAATTGATTCAGATGCTTGCCTTAACGAGTTCTGTGACTTCTTCCATTGTGTCACATTCAACTGCTTTGGCTGCCATTGCTTTCATTTCTTCATAGCTCAGGCCGTTGATCATCTTACGTGCACGCAGAATGGATGTTGCACTCATGGAGAATTCATCCAGACCGAGACCTAAGAGAACCGGAGCAGCGAGTTCATCGCCTGCCATTTCGCCGCACATACCGCACCATTTGCCGTTCTTGTGCGCACCGTCGATCGTCATCTTGATGAGACGCAGGATGGACGGGTTCAGCGGCTGGTACAGATAGGATACCGGCTGGCTCATACGGTC
>CADBPK010000220.1 GCA_902796465.1 uncultured Erysipelotrichaceae bacterium
TAGTGTATGCGAACATAGCACGTTGCCGGGTTATTTATCTGGACATCTCCGATGTCCTTTTTTTTCTTCTGCAAAAGTGATATTATGTCAAAAATGGACCGAGAGGATTATAAAAAGTTTTATTGGAAAATATACGTTATAATCGGGCTGTTTGCGGCTTTGATCATAACGTGGTTTTTTCTGTTTTCAAGACTTCAGAAGAACCGGGACTGCTTCGTCAATAAAGACGATCCTTCCGTAACACCTGAACCCACTGCTGAAGTAGAGCCAAGCCCTGAAACTACACCAGTACCAACTTCTGAAACATCGCCGGAACCTACAGCTGAAACATCACCTGAGCCGACGCCGCAGATCACTCCTGAAGAAACACCGGCAGAAACTGCAGCACCTGCTCCGACAGAAACGCCCAAACCAACTGCCTCACCGGAACCAACTGCCACGCCAAAGCCGACGCCTGCACCAACACCGAAGCCGACACCGACTGCTGATACGAAACAGGATCTGACAGGATTTGACACGGAACATGTGGAATCGATGCAGTATATCGCAAATAGAAACAATTCAATTCCGAAAAGCTATGTTCCTTCTGATCTGACAAGTCCGAATGTGGCAGGCATTAAAGGACAGAAACTGCGTAAGGAAGCTGCTTCCGCACTTGAAGAAATGTTTGCGGCAGCGAAAAAAGACGGGGTCAATCTGTTCCTGGTCAGCGGCTACCGTTCCTATGGCGAGCAGGAGTACTTATATAAAGTGTACTCCGGACGCAACAGCAAAGAGTATATGTCCCATCTAGACGCTTATCCGGGAAGATGTGAACACCAGCTCGGACTGGCCGTGGATCTCTCCGATACCAGCCGGAAGTGTTCCCTCAAGGCATGTTTCGCTGATATGGACGCATATAAGTGGCTGCAGAAGAATTCCTATAAATACGGATATATAGAGCGTCATCCGAAAGACAAGACCAATGCGACCGGCATCATGTACAGTCCCTGGGGATTCCGTTATATCGGTAAGAAACAGGCTGAAAAAGTGTACAAGTCAGGCCTGACGATGGAAGAATATTACGGACAGAAGATTTCCTGAGCAGATATACATCACGGGAGGGCAGATGCCCTCCTTTTTCATTTGGATCAGATGGTTTTGTATATGGGTTAAAAATGTGGTAATGTATTTGTTATGAAAAAATTCAGAATATTTGTTATTAACCCGGGTTCAACCTCCACAAAACTGGCGATGTTTGAAGATACGGATTGTCAGTTTGAATGTGATGTATTCCATGATTCTTCCATTCTGAAACAGTTTCCCACACTGAATGACCAGGTGGACTACAGACTGGAAGTCATCGAAGATTTCCTGCAGAAGAACCAGATCGACCTGCACGGGATCGATGGTATTGCGGCCAGAGGCGGCGGCTGTTATCCGGTAGAAAGCGGAACATATGAAATAACCGATCTGCTTGTGGAAGATGCACGTGCGTGCAAGGGAAAACTGTATCACGCTTCCATGCTGGGAGTGCAGCTGGCGCAGAAGGTACAGGAAAAATACGGCGGACAGATGTTTATGATCGATCCGACCTGTGTGGATGAGCTGCAGGATCTTGCGCGTGTTACGGGTGTCAAAGGTGCCTACCGGCATGCGGCATCCCATCCGCTTAACCTGAAGGCGGTCTCCCGTCTCTATGCGGAATCCATCGGAAAGAAATACGAAGATCTCAACCTTGTCGCAGCACATATCGACGGCGGCATCTCGGTAACGGCACACCGCAAAGGAAAAATGATCGATGCACTGGATGGTGCCGGCGGGGAAGGCCCGTTTACACCGACACGGATGGGCGGCATGGCAGTAACAGACGTGCTCCGTTTCCTGTATGGGAAACCGGCAGAAGAGATAAGGGCTTTATGTTCCGTAACAGGCGGTTTCTCCTCCTGGTTCGGGACATCCAATTCCGACACCGTTCACCGCATGGCAGAAGAAAAAGACCCGAAAGCGGTCCTTGTCTGGAATGCGATGATCTACCGGATCGCCAAATCGATCGGCGAGATGGCATGTGTGCTGCATGGCGATGTGGATGCCATTATTCTTACCGGCGGTCTGATGCGGTTTGACGATATCTATGAACAGCTGAAGGAATACTGCGGCTGGATCGCACCGATCGCTGTCTACCCCGGTGAACATGAAATGGAAGCGCTGGCCAAAGGAGTGCTCCGTGTTCTGACAGGAGAGGAAAAAGCAAAGACATATACCGGAAAA
>CADBPK010000221.1 GCA_902796465.1 uncultured Erysipelotrichaceae bacterium
ATGCATTCCTTCTGAATCTGGGTCTGGAATCTCTTGCGGTACGCATGCAGCGACACTGCGAAAACGGACAGAAGGTCGCAGAATTTCTGGAAGCCCAGGAACAGGTCGAATGGGTCAATTATCCCGGCCTTCCTTCCAATAAATACTATGCACTGGCTCAGAAATATATGCCTAACGGCACATGCGGCGTTATCTCCTTCGGTGTCAAAGGAGGACGCAAGGCAGCTGAGGCTTTCATGAAAAAGCTTAAGGTAGCCATCATCGCAACACACGTCGCGGATGCACATACCTGTGTTCTCCACCCTGCTTCCTCAACACACAGACAGATGAGTGATGAAGAGCTGATCGCAGCCGGTGTTTCTCCGGATCTGATCCGTCTTTCCGTAGGCATTGAAAATGTCGATGATATTATTGAAGATCTGAAACAGGCCCTGGAGCCGGAAAGGTAAAATCGTATGCCCATTAAGATTCAGATGGGGCTTCCGGCAAGAGAGACACTGGAGAATGAGAATATATTCGTCATGGATACGATGCGTGCGGAAACGCAGCAGATCCGTCCGCTTCAGATTCTGATCCTGAATCTCATGCCCACAAAAATCGCTACCGAAACACAGCTTGCCAGGCTTCTCGGAAACACACCTCTCCAGGTGGAACTGGAACTGATGCGTACGGATACGCATGAGGCCACACATGTCAGTAAAGACCATATGCTGACATTCTATAAAACATTCTCTGAGATCAAAGACCGGACATTTGACGGTATGGTCATTACCGGAGCGCCTGTGGAACATCTTGCTTTTGAGGAAGTGAATTACTGGGAAGAACTCTGTGAGATCATGGAATGGTCCAAGACACACGTCTACAGCACATTCCACATCTGCTGGGGTGCACAGGCAGCGCTTTACTATCATTACGGGATCCATAAAGTTCCTCTGAAGGAAAAACTGTTCGGCGTATTCGAACATACTGTCACACACAAAAATCCGATCCTCTTCCGCGGATTTGACGATGTCTTTCTGACACCGCATTCCCGCCATACTTCAATTCTGAAGGAAGAGATCCTGAATGTACCGGAACTCAAGATCCTTGCGGAAAGTGAAAAAGCAGGAATCTATGCAGTTTCCACAAACGGCGGAACACAGATCTTCATTACAGGTCATTCGGAATACGATACCCTGACGCTGGATGCGGAATACAGACGTGACAAGAATGCAGGTCTTCCGATTCATGTTCCCGAGAACTATTATCCGGATGATGATGATACAAAGATGCCAAGAAACACATGGAGGTCCAGCGCACATCTGCTGTATTCCAACTGGCTGAACTACTTTGTTTACCAGACAACACCGTATGATCTCAAGATGATCCCTTCTATAAAACAGACAATCAAATGATTTAAGAGCAGGTCAGTTCCTGCTCTTTTCAGTTTCTGAGTTTTTTCAGATACTCGGTGACCGGAGATTCCTTCATCAGTACTGCTTCCTTAGCTGTATCGTACGGATCTTCGGAAGGAAACAGCCGTATTTTACCAACAGAATCCGCCAGGGAAAGATATTCCAGATCACTTCTGTTTACTGCTATCTCTGTCATATAAGGGACCTGGGAACTGTCTTCATCCTCGAGAGAGATTCCCTGATGATCCTTAACGGATATTACTCTCGCACTTTCGATCAGGCACCCTGTCAGCGGTTTATGATCCTCTTTTTCGATTGTGACATATACATCCACCCGTACCCCGGCCCGCACACTGCCCAATACAGCAGCGTCTGTCTGAAGCGCATAAGATGATTGTCCTGTCCTCAGCAATGAAAGCGGATGATCAGGCAGCTGATCCTTGTCAAACAGCATGGATTTGTAAAACAGGGATCCGGCCGGGATCTTTCCCTGGATATCGGTATATTTCCCGATAATGTCCCCCATACTGACATACGCAAACGGATCTGTGTAAATTTCCGGAACCCTGATCTCCATCACATCTTCCTTTTTGATCTGGGTCCGCGGAGCGATATCTTTTGCGGCGATACATACTGTCACAAGGCTGATTTCTTTCTGCAGATACAGTTTAGCAGCATATTTCATAAGAACACCTGTCATAAACAGGCAGATGACACAGCAGAATGTTTTCAGAAGTATTACTTTTTTCATTACCGACCCTCCCCTTATTCCATTCGCAGAAAAAAAGCATGTTTTGAACATGCTTTTGAATGAAATCGTTATTCTGGGATCAGTTGCTTGGATGCGGCATGTAGGCATAGAGATTCATTGCCAGTGCGTTGATTGGCATCGTCTGCAGCCACACTTTACCCGGACCTGTTACGACTGTATTGAACAGTCCTTCACCGCCGAGGAAAATATTCGCTGCACCTTTGATCGTCTGGATCTCCATTGTGCAGGAGGCTTCCATAGCCGCAACAAAACCGCTGTCTACGATCAGTCTTTCGCCCGGTTCGAGAACTCTTTCCTGGACAGCACCGTCGATTTCAAGCCACGCAAATCCGGAACCGCTGTATTTCTGCATCAGGAAACCTTCGCCCCCGAAGAAACCGACACCGGCCTTATGCTGGATATAGATGTCCATATTCACGTTTTCCGTAGATGCGAGGAATGCTGTCTTCTGGGCAATGATCGGTGTTTCGCTGATATTGAATGCGAGGATATCACCTGGAGAGTGTTTGGCCAGAGTCAGTTCCCCTGCTCTTTCTGCTGTATAATGATTCAGCGCGAGTGATTCCCCGACGATCATCTTTTTAAACATGCCGCCGAGACCGCCGGTTTTTGTTTCCATTATGATTCCGGGGGTCATCCACGCCATTGCGCCGCTCTGGCATTTAATGGATTCTCCTGCTTCCATATAAAGTGTAAGTACCGTAAATGGCTGATTGGCAATTTCGTATTTCATACTATTTCTCCTGTCTTTCTGATACCAACTATGTAATTTAATTCATTATATAATATCGAAATACATAGTAAAAAGTGATTCATAAAAGAATCACTTTTTATTCTGTTCCAGGTATTCCCTGATTTTGGCTTTCGCATCTGCTTTGCAGGGCTTGCACTGGTCAATCGTGCTTGTCCCTTCAACGAGCTGCATAGCCATACCCATGCATCCGGGGTTGCCGCATCCGCCGCAGTTATATCCCGGCAGCATCGCATATACTTCTTCGACCCGGTGGTCTTCTTCCACTGCGAGTTTTTTCGATGCAATACCCAGCGCAAATCCGATCAGCGCGCCGAGAACCAGCATCAGTATTACAGCTTTAACTATTTCCATGATCTGTTACTCCCTCATATTTTTTCCGAACCGAACAGTTTTTGATTCCGCACGCCCCGCAGTCCGGCTTCAGGCTTTCGCACCCTTCCGGGACCGGGGTCTTATGGTTCTGAATATACAGCCATCCGTAGAGACTGATCAGAGCCACAGCGATCAGAACTGCATAAAGATATTTCATGTATTAAACCAGTCCGTTCAGGGCTGTGAAAGCAAGTGCCATGATCGCTGCAATAATGAATGCGATCGGGTTGCCTTCAAAAGCGGCAGGAACGTCGTTTCCTTCCAGCCGTTCACGGATCGTTGCGAAGATAACCAGCATTAACATGAATCCGACCGGTACGGCAATGGAGTTGACACATGTTTCGATAAAGTTGTAACCCTGTGCGACGTTGTCCAGTGCTACATGCAGGACAGCACAGTTTGTTGTGATCAGAGGAAGATAGATACCGAGTGATTTATACAGGCTTGGCGAATTCTTCTTGATGAACATTTCCGTAAACTGGACAAATGCCGCAATGAGAAGAATAAAGCAGATCAGTTTCATATAATCCAGACCCAGCGGTGCCAGGACGAACTGGTACAGCAGCCAGGATAATACAGAAGCGCCGAAGATGACGAAGATGACCGCAAGGCCCATACCGACAGCCGATTTGACACGGGTGGATACACCCATGAACGGGCACATACCGATAAATTTTGCGAGAATGATATTATTGATGAGCGTTGCGCTCAGAAATAACGTTAACAGATTCATTCTTATTTCCCTCCTTTGTCATCAGCTGTCACTTTGTTTTTATAAGCTGCACATGCGGCTGCGAGAACCGCAAATGTCAGGAAGGCACCGGTCTGTGTTGTCATAAAGGAAAGAACAAAGCTTTCCGGAATAAGACGTACCGCAAAAATCTCGGCACCGGTTAAAGGATTGGACAGGCTGAGTACACCTGTTCCCAGGATCTGACGGATCAGGGACATGACGAATAAGCTGACAGTATAAGAGATACCCATCATCAGACCGTCTTTTGCGCTGGCACCGACAGGATTGAGGGAAGCATACGCTTCTGCCCTTCCGAGAATAATGCAGTTGACAACGATCAGTGCGATAAATTCGCCGAGCGCGCCGTACAGATCCGGGGTAAACGCCTGCATGGTCATTTCAACGATCGTAACGAGCGTCGCGATGATTACGATGTATACCGGGATGTGGATATCATCCGGTGTGATATTTCTGACACTTGATACCAGAATATTGGACAGGATCAATACGATTGTTACGGCAATTCCCATGCCGATCGCATTATTGATATTCGTTGAGATCGCCAGCGTGGAGCAGATACCCAGATATAATCCGAATACCGGGTTTTCAATGATCAGCTGTGAACCGAATCCCAGTTTCTTTTCCTTGTTTTCACTCATTTGCTGACCTCCTATTCGCCGGCTTCTGCGAGAGCGGCCTGAGCCATAGCACGCAGAGCCTTGCTGGTTTCTGTTGCGCCGGATACAGCATCAACTTCTGAATCCGATGTAATACCGATATAACGGGCGATATTGTCTGCTTCATAAGCGTCATCACCGACTCCGTCTTTATCATCTGCCGCATTTGTTACTTCGAATGCGGTAATGGTGCCTGCAGAAAGATCTACTGTGACCTCCGCCTCATTGTCAGGATTGAATCCTTTTGCCTTGCAGGCGTAGATAACTGTTGTGCCGTCATTTTCCTTTTCTTCGCAGACCGCGCCGGCACTGCTGAGATCTTCATCTTTCAGTGCTTTGGATACCGGTTCTTCCGGTTGTTCTTCTTCGGTTTTTTCAGCCGGTGCAGGAGCTGTGCCGCCGTTCTTTGCAATAAACAGTGTTCTTGCAGCTTCTATGCCGTCATGCACACCGGTGGAAGTCAGTGTAGCGCCGCTGAGAAGCGGTGCTTCTTCCGATGCGGAGATCTTCATGATTTCCGCTGTATAGTCTTCTTCAAAGCAGCGCTTTCCGAGACCGTCTGTTTCGTGATGCTCCAGAACGGTATACCCTGCGACAGTACCGTCATTGTTATAGGCAATCAGGAATGTGAATCCCTCTGAATCATAGCCCATGCTGTGTACTTTATAGATCATTCCCTGACCTTCCGCCTCGTAAACTCCTGTTACCAGACCGGTCGGATCATCATAATCCTTGATCTCGGAGAAAGACGCGCCGGGGAAGAATGCTTCCAGATTTGAGTATTCAGCTGCCATGGAAGATTTTTCGATAATCGGGGCAGTAACGGAATTGACGAATGCCAGAAGCAGTCCGCAGATTCCGCAGAGGACACCCAGGAGGATCATCTTGTAACTACTTGATTCTTTGTTCACTTTTTGTTCCTCCTTACTGACCGAGCGCTTCCAGCGCTGCACCGGCTGCGGACTTGACTGCCGTACTTGTTATAGTAGCACCGGTGACGCCGTCGATCTCTGCGCTGTTGGCATCGAGGATCTGCTGTGTCAGTTCCGGAATTGCTGCTCCGCCTACAGCAGGTGTTTCTTTTTCACCGACGATCGTGCATTCGGTGATCTTGCCGTCTTCAACTGTCAGTGTTACGGATACTTCGCCGCCGAAGCCGTCCGCTGTACCGGTTGCTGTATTGCCTTCAACTGCCGCCTCTGCAGCGCCGCCCGGGATCTTCCCTTCGCAGGTTGCACCGACAAGCAGTGTTACAGCTGTGCAGACAGCCGCAACAGCGAGTACTTTTGTCCGGATCGTTTTGGCATCCTTGATCTGGTTGCCGTCAACGAACTTATCGATACCCGGTGTCAGCATATTCATAAGCAGAATGGAGAACAGCACGCCGTCGGGCAGGCTTGCCTTCAGACGGATGATCAGCGTCAGCGCTGCCGCGCCGACCGCAAAGATAATGCGTCCGGGAATCGTGATCGGATTGGTGACAGGATCTGTCATCATGAATACCGCGCCGAACAGGACACCGCCGCCCAGTACATGGAATACCGCGTACCAGATGCCGGCACCGTGGATCAGGCCGATAATCAGCGAGAATACAAATACACAGCCGAGATAGGTCGCTGACAGGCGCCAGTCAACATCTTTCTGCCATAGCAGGTAAGCCCAGCACAGCAGGATCAGCAATGCGCAGGATCCGCCGATAACGCTCGGATAGTTTCCGAGGAACATATTCCCCAGGCCGCCGAACTGCTTGATAAACGTTCCGAATGTCGAGGAATCCATGACCCAGCCATAGGCATTCATGGAACCCATCGGTGTTGCGGAAGTCACGAAATCAGGATTGGTG
>CADBPK010000222.1 GCA_902796465.1 uncultured Erysipelotrichaceae bacterium
ATGGAACCGGTCAAGGGCGGAATCCTGGCGGATCCGATCCCGTCCGTAAAAGAGATCCTGGAAAAGGAAAACAACGGTTCCTGTTCGTCATGGGCACTGCGGTTCGTGGCAAGCCAGGACAACATTGAAATGGTGCTCAGCGGCATGAGCAGTATCGCCCAGATGGAAGACAACCTGTCGGCTATGAAGGATTTCAAGCCGCTGGACGCGCATGAGGAGGAAGTGATCCGGGCAGCGCAGAAAGCACTTGACGCGGATCAGTCCATTCCGTGTACAGCATGCCATTACTGCACAAAAGGGTGCCCGATGAATATCCCGATCCCGGAGATCTTTACCGTTGAAAACCGGAAAAAGGGAAGCCCGGAATTCAGGACAAAGCGGGAATATACCATCGTTACGGCAGACAGGGGAAAAGCTTCCGACTGCATCGCCTGCGGTCAGTGCGAAAACGCATGTCCGCAGCATCTGCCGATCATTTCGCTTCTGGAAAAGTGCAGAGCCATGGAATAGAGGGGTCTTCATTGACAAAAAAGCGCTTTTCAATAGAATAGATACAGAGGTGATTAATTATGATTATTGTAAATGATTTGAAACCGGGAAATGCTTTTGAACATGAAGGCAATATCTATACTGTATTAAACGTAGACCACAACAAAACAGCCATGCGTCAGATGATCATCAAGGTCAAGGTCAAGAACCTCCGCACCGGTGTCATCAACGAGATCGCGTTTACCGGCGGTGACAAAGTTGAACCGGCTGTGATCGAAAAGAAGGAAATGCAGTATCTGTATGATGACGGCACCAATCTGGTATTCATGGATAATGACAGTTATGACCAGATCGAGATCCCGAAGACCAGGCTGGAATGGGAAATGCAGTTCCTCAAGGAAAATGACAACGTCATGATCACGATGTATGAATCCGAGATCCTCGGTGTCAGCCTGCCGGATAAGGTAGAACTGCAGATCGTGGAATGCGAAGAGGCTGTCAAAGGCGATACCGCTACATCCGCTTCAAAGAACGCTGTCGTGGAAACAGGTCTGAGTATCCGTGTCCCGCTGTTTATCAAGAACGGCGAGATCGTTGTCATCTCCACCGCAGACGGCAAGTATTCCGGAAGAGCTTAATAGGAAAAGAAAAGTCACAGAGATGTGACTTTTTTAGTTTCAGACCAGTTTTTCGGGATCATACAGGAAATCCAGAAGGAGACCTCTGTGTGCCCGGGCAAAGACGATCTCCTGCCCGACAGCAGTCATAACGTCCGTTTTGTTTGTTTCCTTCCCGTTGATCAGGTCATTGATCAGATCCAGTTCATCATTGAGATATTGTCTGTTCAGCTGGACAGGGGACTGGTACCGGTGGCCCGGATAGATCCTGAGATCCTTCATGTTTTCGGTGATCTTCATCAGTTTTATAAGTTCTTCCCTGAAAGAAGCGAGTGGCAGGGAATGCGGCAGCTGGAGCCAGAAGCCGCCGGAACCGACGGAATCGCCGGAGAACAGATATTCCCGTTCCCGGTCGAGAAAGACGGCGCTGCCGGGCGTATGTCCGCGGCAGGATATCGTCTCCAGTACGGTATCGCCGAGATCAAAGAGATCTCCTTCATGCAGGGGATGAAACGATAATCCACCGGTAAGAAAGCCGTCTGCGGGGTCCATGTATACAGGTACATCATGATGCGCAAAAACCTCCAGGCTTCTGCCGGCGTGGTCCCCGTGCCCATGTGTTAATAATACGTTTAACGGAAGATCGGTAATGGAACGGATCCGGTCATACAGATCCGTATTGTACTGAAGGGAATTGATCAGGACTGCTTCATTACTGCCTGTTACCAGCCAGCTGTCGACATAGTTTTCCTCGTTCAGCTGCCATACACCATCCCTGACTTTTCCGATGATCGTTCTGCCCATATCACACCTCATTCCATACACAAATTATAAACCCCGGTACAGGGAAACAATAGTATCTTCGGATACTCTTCCGTTATAATGTAACTGTCAGAAACCGCACTGCATGCATGTGCTGTTGAAATTATAAAGGAGTGTAATGATATGGGACTTACAGATCTGTTTAAAAAGAAAAACACACCCCCGGCCATTCAGGAAACCGATTCCGGTCTGCAATTCCGTGATATACCCGTGATCGTGGAGTTTGACCTCGAAGCAGGCATGGCGCATGTAAAAGAAGATTTTTCCGTATTGGAAAAGGAAGGCATCGACAAGATCATCCTGGAGACATTCGTACCATGGCTGAAAGGGGATCAGTTCCCCGACAAGGATGACAGGACGGTATTTGACCAGATCGCGGTATCTGCCGTTTCATATCATTACGGACGTATTATTGAAAAGTATTCACCGACCGGCAGGGATGATTATTTCGGGCAGTTTGAATTCGATTTTGAAAGCTGCGGGGAATATACGGAAGACATGCTGGAAGCCACTGCCATGGAGGTATATGTCAAAGACGGTGCCGTTGTTAAAATCGGCGGTTACGATATCTGAATCATCAGGGATCACCATATGCGGTGATCTTTTCTTTTCATTCAGTTGTTTACAGTTCCGGCAGATTTTATAATTAATACAGGATTTTACGATATGACAATGACCATTCTGGAATACCTGCAGAAGGAAGGCAGACAGATCAATGCCGTCTGCGCTGGACATCACAAATGCGGCAGATGCCTGGTACGTCTCCTGAACAGGACCGTAAACCTGACAGAACATGAGAAACGGATTCTTTCATCTGAAAAGATCGAAAGAGGTTTTTGTCTTGCCTGCATGCACGTATATGAAGAAGGGGATATCATCGAAACAGAAGCGGATGAAATAACGGTCCATGATGATGCCGTCATGTCAGAGGAAGGCTGGCGATACCGTCCCGGAACAGGACTCGCCGCGGACCTCGGGACGACGACGGTGGTCATGAAATGGATCGATCTCGAAACGGGAAAAGAAATACACGGCAGTGCTTTCATGAATCCGCAGACCAGCTACGGGGCCGATGTGATCTCCCGGATCGCGGCTTATCCGGAAGCCGGAAAGGAAATGCACGATGTCCTGATCCGCCGGATGGAGGAAGAGATCATAAAAGCGGGAATCAATATTACGGAAATGGTGCTGGCCGGCAATACGGTCATGACACATCTGTTCCTGCAGGAGGATCCTTCGCCGATGGGCGTCTATCCGTTCCGTGTCCCGGTCCCGGATCTGCAGAAGCGGAATGCGGAGGAGATCTTTCCGCATACCGGCATGCATTTTCCGATCGTGACATTTCCGCATATATCCGCGTATGTCGGCGGTGATATCACAGCCGGTCTGTATGCGCTGGATCTCGATCAGACAGAGGAACCCGTGCTGTTCATGGATCTTGGCACAAACGGGGAACTGGTATACTGCGGCGAAAAACGGATCGCTTCTTCTGCCGCTGCCGGTCCTGCCTTTGAAGGCAGCGGGATCCGGTGCGGGGGAGGCAGCATCCCCGGAGCCATTTCAGCTGTGAAACTGGATCCGCTGCGGATTGAGACGATCGGCGATCAGGAACCGGTATGCATCTGCGGCAGCGGGATCATTTCGCTGACGGCAGAACTCGTACGTCATGGCATGCTTGAAAGCACCGGACAGATGAAATACGGGGAAGCGGATCTCGGAAACGGCATCAGCTTCGGTCCTGCGGACCTGGCCAATGTCCAGCTGGCAAAAGCGGCCGTACAGGCAGGTGTCAGGATCCTGCTGAAAAACCGTTATGCCGGGCGTGTTTATATTGCGGGCGGATTCGGCAAAGGGATCGATCCGGCAGATCTGAAGACGCTTCACATCCTGCCGGAACATATGACGGCTGAATCAGCCGGCAATACATCAATGGCCGGATGCATCAAACTGCTGATGCGGCAGGATACGGAACGCGTGCAGGCAATCGCAAGGGAAACGGATTCCGTTGAACTGGCAGCGGAAGAAGATTTTCAGAAGATCTGGATCGAAAGCTTATACTTCTGAAAGAAAAATATATATGAGTCTACGGGAGGACAGGACAATGATGACAAAAGAGGAATTTCTCAAAAGACTGAAAGAAGACCAGGAGTTTTCACCGGGCTGGCAGGCGATCGATGACGCGTTTGACGCCTTGTATCCCGGCCAGAAACCCCAGCACTACGGAACGAACCTGCATGCAAGGGCTATGTTCGGCGGTGACCAGTATCTGGACGGATATTCCATCTATACGTCTGATAAAGGATATTACCATATTGTTTCCTACGGCATGACCGAGCTGTACGGAAATGAGGAAGCGTATGGAAAGGAATGGAACAGGTGGGGCTATGAGATGACTATCAAGCTGAAAGAAAACGCGCCGGAAGACTGTCTCTGGGCTCTGGATATGATGGCGAACCTGGCCAGATATACATACACCTCTGAACGGTATTTTGAACCGGGTCATTTTATCAGGGGAAACGGGACTTCCCTGCATATCGGTACGGATTCCATGATCACCGCGCTTTTATGTGTGGATGATACCGAAGCACAGACACAGGTCTCCGTTTACGGGAAGACTACCTTCCTGCAGCTGGTAGGCATTACCGAATCCGAACTGCAGGCGATCATAAAAGAGCAGGAACTTGTACCGGAACTGATCAGGAAGATGAAGGAAGACGGCAATCCGGATCTTGTGACGGATATGAAACGAACTGTATCCTATCTCTGAAAACTGCATTTTTGCAGTTTTTTTCTAAGGTTTTTCACGATTATCACATATAATGAAGAAAATGACAGAAGGGAAAATGCATTATGGAAGAGATTGTACTTGAAGCGAAAAACATGAAGAAAATCTATAATTACCGGACAGAGAATGCTTTTGAAGCACTGCACGGCATTAACATCCAGGTACGCAAAGGGGAGTTCATCGGCATCATGGGACCCAGCGGCGCGGGAAAAACGACTTTCATCAATAATATTTCGACGATCGACCAGTACACTGAAGGACATGTATATATCAAGGGATCCGAGATCCGTACTATGAGTTCCAATGAGATCGGCCGTTTCCGGTACAAGAATCTCGGCTTTATTTTCCAGGACTTCAACCTGCTGGATACACATACGATGTACGAAAACATTGCCCTGCCGATGAGCCTTGCCAAGGCAGATAAGAAAGTCATCGACCAGAAAGTACATGAACTGGCAAAGAAGATGAATATTGAGAGCCTTCTGCACAAATATCCGGGAGAGTGCTCCGGCGGTCAGAGACAGAGAGGCGCGATCTGCCGTGCCCTGATCAATGATCCGGAGATCATCATCGCCGATGAGCCGACCGGCAACCTGGATTCCCAGAACTCCACCGAACTGATGCTGATACTGCAGAAGCTCAATCAGGAAAACGGCGTTACGATCGTCATGGTCACACATGACCCGATGATCACTTCCTATACATCAAGACTGGTTTTCATCAAGGACGGAAATATTGAACGTGAACTGGAACGCGGTGATATGAGCCAGGAAGAGTATTTCAACAAAATCGTTGAGATCAACTCCGAAGAATCAAGAGAGGCGATCCGTGTATGATCTTCCGCGACGCGATCCGCGCACTGAAGTTTGACAAGCCGCGAACGTTTTTCTACTGGCTGACATTCTTCCTGACAACACTGTTCATATTCCTATTCTTCAATATCCTTTTCAGCAATCCCAAAGGAGCGGAATATCTGACCGGCGGAACAGACATGCTGGCAACGGGGATCATCATCACGGTGGTCATCATCTGTCTTGCCTGCATCCAGAACGCCAATGATTTCTATGTCCGTTCCAAGGGTAAGGATATCGCCGTCCGCATGGTATGCGGCGCTACCTTCAACCAGGTAACCGGTTTCCTGCTGGCCCAGACGATGATCATCATGATCACATCAATCCCGGTCGGCATCCTGTGCGGCATGGGCGGCATTTCACTGCTTAATTTCGCGTTCCGGGATATGCACGATGTGATCAATGTTATTTCAGTTTCACCGCAGGCACTCCTGATGATCTTCATCATCCTCATGATGGTGGTGATCTGGTCCACGATGATCAACCTGAGTTTTACATATACCAACGCGGCATTCTCCATGATGAGCAATGACGGTACCTATACGACGAAGGAAGGCGGTCAGTTCGGCGGTCTTCTCAGCAAGATCCCGCATGTAGTGCGGCAGATCTTCTATCTTGCCTTGTTCATCATCCCGCTGATCCTGATATTTACGAAGGATGTTTCCTCGCTGGCAATGTCCATTCTCGGCCTGCTCGGTCTCAACGGGATCGTCGAGGATGTCGTATCCCGGAATATTACCAAGTCCATGAATGATACACAGCTGAACTTCGCGCCTACGGTTGCGGGCGGCGGCTTCCTGCGGAAAGATCTGCGGGTCACAAAGGGCATCATGATCCTGTTCATTGCCTGCGCCGTCATCCAGATCAGCATTCTTTCCCAGAGACAGGATGTGCCGTATGACCAGCTGCTGTTCACATTCTCCTATGTATCCATGAACATCCTCCTGCCGCTGACGATCATGTTCCGGCTTTCCACCGATCAGTCACGGCGCCGGAAACATTTCCGTGTCCTGTACCAGATCGGTTTCCTGGAAAAGGACCTGCGGAGGATCACGATCGAGGAACTGGTCCGGCTGTATCTTATCATCGGCATCCTC
>CADBPK010000223.1 GCA_902796465.1 uncultured Erysipelotrichaceae bacterium
CAAACGGGAATTCAAACAGACCGACCTGTTCATAGTTGTAGGATACTGCACCGGCATTGCCGAGCTTAGTGCCCTTGGTCTTGTTGAAGCATGTCTTGACTTCTGTATAGGAACGGTTTGTGTTGTCTGTCAGACAGTCAACGATCACCGTGCTGTTGCCGGGACCGAAGCCTTCATAACGGCATTCTGTATAACTCTCATCACTTCCGCCTTTTGCCTTTTCAATTGCACGTTTAATGACATCAGCCGGAACCTGGTTGGATTTTGCTTCTGCGATCTTTCTCTTGAGAGCTAAATTCATATCAGGGTCAGGTACACCACTCTTTGCGGCAATGTATAATTCTTTGCCGAATCTGGAATACAACTTTGATTTTGCTGCGGCTGTTTTAGCCATTGATGCTGCACGTACTTCATGTGCTCTTCCCATAATTCATACCACCCTTCATTTTTTGCTTAATTATTATATCAAAAGCCTTTTTTCTTGTGAAGGAGTTCATTGATTATGTCATTCTGTTTTGTTTATGCTATGATTATAGTGACGTTTTTTAAGGGAAAGATCATTATGTCAACATATGTAATTAGTGATATTCATGGCTGCAAAGATGAATTTGATCAGATGCTCAAGCTGATCGATTTCAGCGATTACGATACTCTGTGGATCAACGGGGATGTCTGTGACCGCGGCAGACAGTCTATTCCCCTTCTGCAGGAGATCATGGCTCATGACAACATGCACCTGATCTTCGGCAACCACGATGTATGGCTGGCCAGATACTGTCAGGAACTGATCGACGCAAAACGGGACAACAACTCGGTTGACATGACAGACGACCTGATGAACTGGCTGCATTACAACGGAGGTTACCGCACGGCTGACCAGTTCATGGATCTGAGTTTCCCGGAATGCTACGATATCAAGCTGTATCTGGAGGATAAACTTCTGTATAAATATCTGACAGTTAAAGGAAGGAAATTCCTCCTCATCCATGCCGGTATCGACAAGGATCATTTATATCCCGATGTTGATGTGTCGCAGATCTCGGAATTCTCCCTGATCTGGTCGCATATCGATCTGGACGACAACCCGTTCGATGACACGACCCTGATCGTCGGCCATAATCCCACCTTCCTCTACGGACCGGAATATGACGGCAAGATCATCCACGCCAAGAACGATACGATGTTCCATATCGACTGCGGCTGTGTCTTTGGCAGAACACTTGGCTGTCTCCGGCTGGATGACATGCAGGAATTCTACGTACCAAGCACCTATAACTACGTAAATACAGGTATGTAATATGATCCGGGAAAACCCGGATTTTCTTTTTTTACAATATGTAGTCATTTTGACTATACAAGCAGAAAAATATGTTGTATAACTGTAGTGGACAGGAGGTACCTCAAATGGGAGATTTCAAAGAATACCTGCATAAAAAAGATGTTGAAATATCTGCACACCGTTATGGTGTTGATGCTTTATCCGCAATGGCACAGGGGCTGTTTGCCTCTCTGCTGATCGGCACCATCATTTCCACACTCGGCGAGCAGATGCATATACAGTTCCTGATCGACGCAGGCGGATACGCAAAAAGCGTTGCCGGTCCGGCAATGGCTGTTTCGATCGGCTATGCCCTGAAAGCACCGCAGCTCGTTCTCTTCAGCCTGATTGCAGTCGGCGGTGCCGCAAATACACTTGGTGGCGCAGGCGGTCCGCTGGCCGTATACCTGATCTCCATCCTGGCATGTGAATGCGGAAAACTTGTATCAAAGGAAACAAAGGTGGATATTCTGGTGACGCCTGCCGTAACGATCCTGGCAGGTGTCCTGCTCAGTGTACTCTTCGCACCGGCCATCGGCAAAGCTGCCAGTTCGCTCGGTACACTGATCATGTGGGCAACAGAGCTTCAGCCTTTCCTGATGGGAATCCTTGTTTCCGTACTGGTCGGCATTGCCCTCACCCTGCCGATCTCTTCTGCCGCGATCTGCGCTGCATTAAGTCTGACCGGACTTGCGGGCGGCGCTGCTGTTGCGGGCTGCTGCGCACAGATGATCGGATTTGCCGTCATGTCTTTCCGTGAAAACGGAATCGGCGGCCTGATATCGCAGGGACTCGGCACCAGCATGCTGCAGATGCCGAATATCATCAAAAATCCGCGGATCTGGATCCCGCCGATCCTGACATCCGCAATCACCGGTCCCATCGCCACTGTATTATTCCGCATGCAGATGAACGGTCCTGCCGTCGCTTCCGGCATGGGCACATGCGGCCTGGTCGGGCAGATCGGTGTATATACCGGATGGCTGAGTGAAATCGCAGCCGGTACACGTACGGCAATCACCGCGGTCGACTGGCTCGGTCTGATCCTGATCTGCTTCGTACTCCCGGCTGTGCTGACATGGCTATTCGGGGAAGTTTTGCGAAAGCTCGGATGGATCAGGGATGACGATCTGAAACTGCAGTAAGCAACAGATAAAAATCATTTATAAAGGACGGCTTTATCTGCCGTCCTTTTGCATGAGGTCACTGAGACGCTTGCTGTAGAAAAAATCATGGGTCAGCCGGTAATACTCCTCCCACATGGGAAGTGTCCTGCAGTCTTCCTTCCGCGGGCATGGCTCCGCGTCTTTTTTCAGACATGCGACCGGTGAAAGTGTTCCTTCCATCAGTTCGAGGATCTCGCCTACAGTATATTCTTCCGGTTTCCGGCAGAGTTTATATCCCCCGCCCTTTCCGCTTACACCTGTAAGAAGTCCGGCGGAAACAAGATCCTTCACCAGGATCTCCAGATATTTTTTTGATATATTCTGACTGCCGGCAATATCTTTCAGGGGAATATAACCTTCCCCTCCGTGTTCACAAATATCGATCATTATACGCACCGCATAGCGTCCTTTTGTTGAAATCATGCAGAACCTCCACGTTTGATTTATACAATTATATGGCAGACTGACATGCAGTTCAATGCGCGTCCCGTTTTACAAAAACAGATTTTTATTCATATTACCTATTGACTTAGTAGGTGAATGGCGGTATAGTTTCCTCAATAAATCAGAAAGGAGCCATGTATGCTGCGGGATAAAAACACGTTAAACAAAATGATGTGCTGTCGAATGCTTTACTCCCGGGCATACTGTGTGGCCGGGGTGTTCGGCTGCACTTCTGAACACCTCTGATCAATACGAGAGAATATCGTATACGCATGCCATTTGCCCGGGAGCTTACAGAGAAGTTTCCGGGTTTTTCAATATCCGGTAAAAAACATCATGAAGAGAGAAAAGGAGAAAAATGATGAGCACGTATAAATTTGAAACACTTCAGCTGCATGTCGGACAGGAACAGGCAGATCCGGCAACCGGTTCACGGGCAGTCCCCATCTATCAGACAACTTCCTACGTCTTCAATAACAGCCAGCATGCGGCAGACCGCTTCGGACTGGCAGATGCCGGAAACATCTACGGCAGACTGACGAACTCTACACAAGATGTACTGGAACAGAGAATTGCCGCGCTTGAAGGCGGAAGTGCTGCCCTGGCGGTCGCATCCGGTGCTGCGGCGATCACA
>CADBPK010000224.1 GCA_902796465.1 uncultured Erysipelotrichaceae bacterium
ACAACACAAAGTGTCCTTAAGCCTGGGCATAAGAATTCACCGCCCCGCAGGGAGGGACTCACCTAACTGATCTCAAGTATGTATACAGAGATGCGGCTGCGTTCTTTATAATGAAGTCGGTGCTTCAAGGAGGACAAAGAAGTACACATTCACATTTCGATTCTAACAAATGAATGTCGATCCCTGCGGACACTAAATGCAGGGAAGAAAGGAAACGTATATACGAACTGCTCAGTCAGGTGAGTCAATTCTTATATACCAGGAGGACTCTGCTATGAAAAAGGCTGTCATATTTCTTTCTTCCCTTCTGCTTCTGACCGGATGCACAGCCGGCACTCCTGCTGTCAAAACAGAATCCGACGGGATCCTTGCACAGACAAAACTCTCTGTTGAAAATAAAAAGAACGGATATACCGTATTTCAGCTGGAGACGGAATTCCTGAATACCGCAGAGGATCAGTCCCTGATGCAGATCAGTTATACCATTCTCGGAAAAGACGCTTCCGGAAATGAAGTATTCACGTTCCATGATGCGTGGAACGGGCAGGATACACCGCTGGATCCAGGACAGACAACTACGGCTTCTTTCGGCTTCCAGCAGAAGACGGGAAAGAGTGTCAAAACGCTCGAAGTCACGATCGATTCCAGCCTGACGGCGGAGGAAATGCCGCCGGTACATCTGCCGCAGCCCGGGGAATATTTATATAAAGTTCATAAGAGTGATTATATCCGGAATATGAAAGAAGAACTGCCTGTCAGGATCAATATCATAATTGATCACATGGGCATGCAGGAAACAGCGGACATAACAGATCCTGAAACGATTAAACAGATCACCGATGCATTCACAAAGATCACGATCGATCAGGAAACGGAAGAATTCGTTACCGACAACTACAACTCCGTTGCCTTTACCTTCGGGGATGAAACAGAAGAATTTATCAGTCTCAATCTGAAGAATCTGGAATACAGCGTATATGGTACGGAACACATGTACGTCCTGGGCAATTTCGGGGAATTCTGGAGCCTCATCAACGATCTGGCTGATTATCCTTCATACAGCTGAAACCTGATTTCTACAGGTACAAAGATACCCGGCATCATGCCGGGTTTCTTATACTCTTTTTCTATTTTGAAAATAAATCACTGTGTGAACCTGTGCGGGTCAGAGTCAGTACCAGCACATCGTCATCTTTACGGTAAATCAGAAGCCAGTCAGGCATAATATGACATTCCCGGAAACCGGTCCAGCTCCCGGTAAGAGCATGATCTCTGTACTTCTCCGGAAGAGTCTCTCCCAACGACAAAGCAGTAATTACTTCATCCAGAAGTTCTATTTTCAATCTGCGCTTCATCGCCAGTTTATAGCCTTTTTTAAACTGAGATGTGAATTTGACTGTGTATTTTGTTTCTTTCATTCCTTCAGATCCGCAAACAGTTCATCCAGGTCCTGATACCCTTTTACAGAAGGATCTTTTGCAATACCTTTCGCCTCCCGCATTGCAGCTGCAGTCTCGGGATTTGGTTTGTTCAAAGAAATTTCGAAAGGAATTCTGCCTTCACGCAGGGATTGACGCACGAAAATATTGAATGCCGTGGTCAGATTCATACCCAGTTCACCAAACAGAGCTTCTGCCTGTGCTTTCAGCTTTGTGTCCATACGAATACTGATATTCGTCGTTGTTCCGGTCATTGTATCACCTTCCTTCTTTCAGTGTCATTATACTTATATTGCACTTCTATTTCTATATATTGCACGAAATTTTTATTACAGTATAAGACATTTCATACCCTTCTGATGACCGGTGATCTTTGCGGCAGACAGAAACATCCATGACAAAAATCTTCCTTTTCCATATAGACAATACCTTTGTTATTTAAGGACCGGATGTGATGCTCTATAATATATATTCAGAAATATCTCTTATTTCCCGCTTTCAATTTTTGAATTATACGGTTTCTCGTCAAATTTACTATGAACACACAAAATGCAGCATCAAATAATGCATAAAATGAGAGGTTTATATGCTGAAAATCGAACATCTGACAAAACGCTACGGCGACAAGACTGCGGTAGATGACCTCAGTCTGCATATCCGTCCCGGAGAAATATACGGATTTATCGGTCATAACGGTGCCGGCAAGACCACAACGCTCAAGAGCGCTGTCGGCATCCTGCAGTTTGATGAAGGAACGATCACGATCAACGGACATTCCATTACGCAGGATCCGATCCTCTGCAAGCGTGACCTGGCTTATATACCGGATAACCCGGACCTGTATGAATTCATGAGCGGCATCAAATATCTGAATTTCATCGGTGATATCTATGCGATCCCTGCCGCTGAACGGCAGGAAAAGATCCGGAAATACGCGGATATCTTTGAACTGACAGACGATCTGGCACAGCCGATCTCCGCCTATTCACACGGTATGAAACAGAAACTGGCTGTCATTTCCGGACTGATGCATTCCCCGAAACTGATCATCATGGATGAGCCGTTCGTCGGACTGGACCCGAAAGCGTCCCATCTCCTGAAGGAAATGATGCGCGAACACTGCGACAACGGCGGCGCCATCTTCTTCTCCACGCATGTGCTGGAAGTTGCGGAAAAGCTCTGTGACAAAGTAGCGATCATCAAACAGGGAAAACTGATCAAAGCCGGTACGATGGACGAAGTAAAAGGCGATGACAGTCTGGAAGAAGTATTCCTGGAGCTGGAGGAAGAATAAATGCTTTGGATCCTCGTCAAAAAACAGCTCGCGGAAGTATTCAGAAACTACTTCTACGATGAGAAGAAAAACAAAATGCAGTCTAAATGGGCAGTCGCTGCATGGTTCATATTCTTTATCCTGCTGATGGCAGGTGTACTGGGCGGCATGTTTACAGCATTGTCCCTGACGCTGTGCGAACCGCTTGACAGCCTCGGCATAGGCTGGCTGTATTTCCTGCTTATGTCGATCCTTGCGGTGGTACTCGGCGCTTTCGGCAGTGTATTCAACACCTATTCCGGATTATATCTTTCCAAAGACAATGATCTGCTGTTGTCCATGCCGATCCCCATCCGGACGATCGTCATGGCAAGGATCATCAATGTATGGCTGCTGGGTACGATGTATTCGGCAACGGTACTGATCCCGATGCTCGTCGTATACTGGATCAAATGCGGGTTCACCGCTTCCCGCTTCATCTGCGGCATCCTGCTGTTTATCATTATTTCCCTGCTGATCCTGTTTCTGTCCTGTGCCCTTGGCTGGGTCGTCGCAAAGGTCAGCGTCAAACTGAAAAACAAGAGCTATATTTCCGTCCTGCTTGCCCTTGCCTTTCTCGGTTTATATTATTTCTTCTACTTCAAGGCAGCCGGCATCCTGCAGGATATGCTCGCGAACGCAATGATCTACGGCGAAAAGATCAAAGGATCCGCGTATCCCCTTTACCTGTTCGGCCGGATCGGTGAAGGCGACTGGTTCGCCGCCGGACTGTATACGGCAATTGCGGCAGTCCTGACCGTCCTGACGCTTGTACTGCTGTCACGCACATTCCTGAAGATCGCGGCAGCCGGAGGAAATACGGAAAAGAAACGCTATGTCGAAAAAACTGTCAGGCAGAAAACGGTATTCGCTGCCCTCCTGCAGAAAGAATTCAGCCGGTTTACCTCCAGCGCAAACTATATGCTGAACTGCGGTCTGGGCACAGTGTTCATACCTC
>CADBPK010000225.1 GCA_902796465.1 uncultured Erysipelotrichaceae bacterium
ATCATCTTCTTCCGTACCATGTATGTAGATATCCATGTAATTGTCAATTTCATATTGGATGTATTCCGTGCAGACATCCAGCATTTCTTCCGCTGTATCATCCGTACTTCCTTTTACACGGAGGAATGCCCTGAAGTATTCTTCCCCGCCGTCCATCGTAGCGAGTCCGCCGTCTCCTTTTCTGGAGCCGCGGAGTTTTTCGAGTTCTTTTCCGCATTCTTCATAACACGGAATATAAGTATTCAGTACAATGTCACGGTTTCTCTGTTTATAGGTTTCCTTTTCCGCGTCTGTCAGGAAGTCCATATCTTCCAGACAGTTTTCGAAAGTAACGATCAGTTCGTTATCATCTTTCTTTTCCGCAAATTTCCTGATCTGATCCAGCGTTTCATCCAGCGCGGAATCAGTCATAAAGAAGCCGCGTGATGCCTGATCTTTTGTAATGTCCAGCGCGTCCTCTATAAAATCCGGTGTGCTTTCCAGTGCTGTGAGATAATCTTCAACATCTTCCTTGCTGTAAAACTTATATTCCGTAAAATTCGTCAGGAGGTTATTGATCAGTCCTTCCGCAGGAAGGAAACAGAAATCAAAGTCCGGATAAGAATTCAGGGCTATTTCATTTTCCAGAGCAAATTTATAGGTATCATAATCATGCTGCTGGCTCGCAGAAAGACTGCTGTAATCAAACTTTTCAAGTTCAGCCAGTGTGTCCTGTGCTTCCTTTTTATCTTTTTCATAGTCTTCCGCTGAGTAGGTACCGATATTTACTTCCGGTTTTTCAATTCCGTAAGCCTTATAATCCCGAATCTGATAATGAAGTGTCATATAATCAGATTCCATCAGTTCCTTGAATTTTTCAGTCATGAAAGCATCGAAATCTTCATTGCCTTCTTTTTCTGCATGTACCGGTATATGGAACATTGTCACTGCCAGCAATGCAGCAGCTGCGCCTGCCGCCCATTTTTTGATTCTCATAATAAAACCTCCAGATATTTTTATTATATCAAAATCATCCTGTTATGAATTCTGATTCAGAAAACAGAAACGGATCAGTTGTTCTTCTTTTTCAGCACCCATATTGCCAGACCGGGAATGTTGAAATCCCAGCCATAATCATCTCTTTTATTGCCGTTCTCATCAAATATCACCTGCCAGGCCTCATCAAAGTGATAATAATGTGAATCATAGGACGGATTCAGCATGACACGGAGACTGACGGGTTTCCCCTTCTGGTCTTCATAATTGATGTCATAGAAGATTACATTAAAATCCGCAATGGTAAATTTGACAGATTTTTCGATCTCCTGACTCGTTTTCAGACGGAAGCCGGCATGTTTTTTCCGCAGGGAGATGCATTTTCTGGTGTACTCAATAACATCCCGGTTCAGGATCGCTCTTTCCCAGTTCATCTGGTTGATGGCGTCACCTGCGTTATAGGAATTGGAATTGTCGTTTTTCGTTCCGCAGAATTCCTGTCCTGCATGCAGGAAAGGTACGCCCTGGGAGACGAAAACACAGGCAATGATCATTTTCTGACGTTTCAGACGCGTTGCCCTGTCCTCATTCCCGCAGCAAGCGTGCATCTTGTCCCAGACAGTTGCGTTGTCATGTGTTTCCATGGCATTGATGCTCTTGTCCGGTGAATCAAACCGGCGGTAATAGGGATCTCCTATGGCATTTCCTCCCAGCGCGCTTAATGCGCTGTAGGCAAAGCCGAGATCCCCTGTGATATACCCTTTTTCGTATTTCTGACCGTCATTGGTCTTGCCTTTCAGGATATCGCGGAAATAATCATTGAAATGACCGATGCCCGGCATCTTTCCCTGATTGTCCATACATGCTTTCTTAGCGTCATCCAGCATCGTCGGCATATTCCAGCCTTCCCCGTAGATCAGGACACCCGGTTTCATCTTGCGCGCTGTCTGCGCGATGAGATTCATCGTATCCACATCCAGCAGTCCCATCAGGTCAAAACGGAATCCGTCCACATCATAGATGCGGATCATCTCTTTTATGGTATGCAGCAGAAGTTTCTGCATCATGGGTTTGGTGGAATCGATATCATTTCCGCAGAAAGAACCGTTTGAAAGAAATCCGGATTCATTGTAGCGGAAATAATACTGCGGCACTGTTGCGTGCAGGGCTGA
>CADBPK010000226.1 GCA_902796465.1 uncultured Erysipelotrichaceae bacterium
ACCCCGCCGATCTGCGCTTCATAGATATGATAATAAAGTGTTTTGTCTTTCGCTGTGATCCTGCCGTATTCCGGCTTATCGATCCCGCTGTATCCGCAGCCGGTGACAGATTCCCCGCTGTGATCCATCCACTGTCCGATCTCTTCAAGTATGCGGACGGATTCCGCCGGTATCCTGCCGTTTTCGTCAGGTCCGACATTCAGCAGGAGATTGCCGTCCTTGGATACACATTCCACAAGTTTCCTGATCAGCGTTTCCGCCGGTTTGAACCAGTGATCGTCCCGGCAGTATCCCCAGCTTCCGTTCATGGTGACGCAGGCTTCCCACGGGACATGCCTGCCGTTCACATCCGTAATGCCCTGCGGCGGGATGATCTGTTCCGGTGACACAAAATCACCGCTTGTGATTTCCGGATGACCGGTGATCAGGGAACCGAATCCCTCGCCGCTGGCTTCCAGCCTGTTATTAAGGATAATATCCGGCTGGAGGGAACGGATCATCGACACAAGTTCTTTTCCTTTCCAGGTATCAGCTTTCATATCGTCATAGGAATAGTCTGTCCAGAGGATGTCGATCCTGCCGTAATTCGTGCAGAGTTCCCGGATCTGCCCGTGCATATATTCCAGATAGCGCGGAAAATCATGACTGACATTCCGGTAAGCCGGATCATCCCGTGAAGGATGGATCCTGTCCCCGTAATGCGGGTAATCCGGATGATGCCAGTCGATCAGGGAGTAATAGAGACCGGTGCGGATACCCTCTTTACGGAAAGCTTCCAGAAATTCACGTACAAAGTCCCTGCCAGCTGTATGGGCAGAGGAGTAATCCGTCAGCGCGGAATCAAACATGCAGAAACCGTCATGGTGTTTTGCCGTAAAGACGGCATAGCGCATGCCTGCCTTCTTTGCCAGGACCGCCCATTCTGCCGGATCACAGGCATCCGGATGAAACGCATCCACATATTCCTGATAGTCACTGACCGGCATCCGTTCAATACTGCGCACCCATTCCCCGCGTCCTGCACAGGCATATACGCCCCAGTGGATGAACATGCCGAAACGGGCTTTTTCAAACCAGTCTGTCCTTCTTTTATCTGTATCGGTATTCATTTTAATCATTATAATACATTACCTGCCTGTTTCCGATTCCGATAAAAAAGACCGCCGGAGCGATCTTGTTATAATCCGAATTCTGCCGGTTTGAACCGCGGGCAGCAGCTGTCCTTCGTGGCAATGACTGCCGAGGCAAGCCGGGTGCCGATCTCACAGGATTCACGCAGCGTTTTCCCGTATGTCAGGCCGACTGCAGTACCCGAGAAGAACGCGTCCCCGGCACCGGTCGTATCAATGACATCCACCTTCTGCGGCGGCACATAACCTTGATCACCTTCCGCATCAGCGTAGATCGCGCCTTTTTCACCGAGCGTCACGACCATTTTTGAGATACCTGCCTGCCTGATTTTCCGCAAAAGCAGACTAGGAAGTGTGCTTCTCGGCACATTTTCAAATTCTTCGGAAAACAGCATTCCGGCTTCCTGGTCATTGCATACGATACATGCTGTCTTATTGAGGTATTCCCGTCTTTCCATGGCAATCGACATGTTGGAAACGGCTGCGAATACCGGAATGCTGTACTTTTCTGCAAATGCATAGATCCTGTCGAGGGAATCCTTTTCCATATCGATCTCAACGACAGCGCTGTGCGCCTTCCTGAATATTTCATCGCCGTGCAGATCCAGCGTAATATTGATCCCGCTCAGGTCCGGCCGTTTTGAGATGGATGCCACAACATCCCCGTTGTTGTCAAATACAGCCAGCCATGTGCCAAGCCCGTCCGGTGCCGTTGTAATGTATTTTGTTTCGACATGATGCCGCTTCAGCTTCTCGATGACATCAATACTGAGACCGCTGTCGTCCACGACACTTACAAAGGTCGGGCGCAGACCGATATTGGCAATATCCTCCACGATATTGCGGCTGACACCGCCGTGGACCTGGATCACTTTCCCGACATTTCTCCCGCCGGGGATATACTGTGCTTCAGGATATCCTTTTACATCTACGAATACCGCGCCAAAAACTACAATACCCATACTGATTTCTTCCTTTGTCTAAATCAAAACACCGAATATGGCAAATTGCAACAGAAAAAGTGTCTCCCCTGGAAACACTTTTACCCTCTTCAGATCAATGTAAGCAGATCTGTATATTCGTAACCTTCAAAACTGTCCGCGACATTCTTACATGTCACTTTGCCGGCATAGGTATTGACACCGGAAGCGATCACAGGATTGTCCTTTGCGGCTGCTTCAAGACCTTTATTTGCAATGATGAGACCATACTGGATCGTTGCGTTTGTCAGCGCGATCGTTGATGTACGCGGTACAGCACCCGGCATATTGCCTACACAGTAATGCACGACACCGTCTTCCACATAGACAGGATCATCATGATTCGTGACATGCGTGCTTTCGCCGCATCCGCCCTGGTCTACCGCAACGTCCACAAATACAGCGCCCGGTTTCATGTTCTTCAGGTATTTCTTCTTGAATACTTTCGGAGTCTTGCCGCCGGGAACGAGCACGCATCCGATGACGAGATCCGCGTCCCTGACAACTCTTTCCACGTTCGTATCATTGGAAACCAGTGTCTGGATCTTTGATCCGAACATATTGTCCAGCTGTTCCAGACGCTTCAGACTGATATCGAGTACTGTAACATTCGCACCCATGCCGACTGCGATCTTGCAGGCATTGGTTCCGACAGTTCCGCCGCCCAGGATCACGACATGTGCCTTCGGTGTGCCCGATACGCCTGCCAGCAGGACGCCTTCACCGCCGTATTTCTTTTCCAGATATTTTGCGCCTTCCTGCAGTGAAAGTCTGCCCGCGATCTGTGACATTGGTGCCAGAAGCGGAAGTGAACCGTCTGTTTCCTGCAGTGTTTCATACGCAACAGAAGAAATCTTTCCGCTGATAAGCGCATCCAGCTGCGGCTTGTCCGCTGCCAGATGCAGATAGGTATACAGGATCATGCCTTCACGGAACAGCGGATATTCTTCTTCCAGCGGCTCCTTGACCTTGACCATCATATCCACATCACGCCAGATCTCAGCTGCGTCATTGCGGATCTCCGCACCGGCATCCAGATATTCATGATCCGTGAAGCCGGAGCCCAGTCCTGCACCTTTTTCCATAAATACAGAATGCCCTGCATTGACATAAGCTCTGACATTGTCCGGTGTCAGTCCGACACG
>CADBPK010000227.1 GCA_902796465.1 uncultured Erysipelotrichaceae bacterium
AGTTCGATCCCTTATGCATGGTTTCAGGAAAATGGTACAATAATACCATCCAGTTACATCAAACCTGTGGATTACCTCAAGGTAGTCGACAGTATCTATTTTCCTCAAGGAGTCTCTCATGGTAAAAAATAAAGCAACTAAAAATAAGAAAACGAAAAAGAAACTGCATCTGTTCCCGTTCCTCACCACCCTGCTGACAGTGCTTGTCGGCATCGAACTGGTCGTAGGCGGTGTCGGTGTTTACGCTCTTGGCAGTATGCTGAAGTCCAAACCGGACCTGAAGCTGGAAGACCTGTTTTCCCAGGAGTCAACGCTGATTTTCGACAAAAACGGAAGACAGATCCGGGACGTAGGCATGACGATTCGTGAAAACGTCACCTATAATCAGATTCCCGAAGCTATGATCGATGCATTTCTCGCCGTAGAGGATTCCCGTTATTTTACCCACAACGGTTTCGACGTAGCGCGTTTTGCCAAAGCTGCACTCGTCAACCTGAAGGAAGGATCCTTCTCACAGGGCGGATCGACCTTCACGATGCAGATGGTGAAACTGGCATACTTTGCAAACGATGACACCGGGGTATCCAAAGCCCGCAACATCGAATATAAAGTCCAGCAGATCGTCCTGGCTATGGAACTGGAAAACCAGGCAGACAAAAAGACGATCTTTGAAATGTATCTGAATAAAATGAACTTCGGCGGCACCGGAAATATCCGCGGCGTGCAGAAAGCAAGCCAGCAGTATTTCGGCAAGGATGTTTCGGAACTCAGCCTGCCTGAATGTGCCCTTCTCGCCGGCGTCATCAATTCCCCATACTATTATGACCCGCATAATTACCTGGAACACGCCACCAAGAGAAGAAACGAAGTTCTCTATATGATGAACTACCACGGTTACATTACCGATGAAGAATATGAACTTGCCAAATCCATCAAGGTCGAAGACCTGCTGGTCGACTCTTCCGCCAAGTCTGATCAGGATGCTTCCTATCAGTATCAGGCATATGTCGATGAAGTTATCAAGGAAGCGGAAGAAGTTACCGGACTTGACCCGCTCACTGTTTCCATGGAGATCTATACCTGCATGGATCCGGAAGTCCAGGATACGATGGAAGCGATCGCAGCCGGAGAAAATCCGTATGTCGTCTGGCCGGATGAAAAAATGGAAGTCGGCGTGATTTCCGAAAACAACCAGACCGGTGAGATCGTCGGGATCTGCGGCGGAAGAAACTATTCCCGCGGCGGCAGTATGCTGCTGAACCACGCAACCGATCAGTATAAACAGCCTGGTTCTTCCATCAAGCCTGTCCTTGACTATGACCTTGCTTTTGAACATCTGCAGTGGGCAACATCCCATGTTCTGTGCGACAGACCTGTCGGCAGTGCAGGATGGGTCTTCAAGAATGCCAACGGAAAATACCAGGGCGATGTCACTCTCGAAACCGCAATTGCGCAGTCACTGAATACACCTGCCATCCAGACACTGGATGCAGTTATCGATGAGATCGGACAGGATGAAGTCCTGAAGTTCATGCACTCGATCGGATTCAACCATATCGATGATTCTTCATTTGACCTGCAGTATGCAATCGGCGGAAGCCGGTTCGTATGTTCAGCGAAGGAACTGATGGGTGCTCATGCTGTCCTGATGAACGGCGGTTACTATATCAAACCGCATACTATCACCAGGATCGTATTCCGCAACGGACTGCAGGAACCTTATGAAGCTAATTTCACGCCTGATCATGTTCTGTCTGAAGAAGCTGCTTATCTGACCGGATATATGCTGAACAAGTGTGTTTACTCTTCGAGTTTCAACTATATGCAGCTGCTGAAGAGATCCTATCCGACATTCGCCAAGACCGGCACGACCGACTGGGGCGATGCAGGTTTTGAATACGGTATCCCGAAAGGTGCCGCGAAAGACAGATGGATGGTTGCCGAAACGACCCAGTTCACCACAGCGGTATGGATCGGCTATGAAAAAGCCGAAGACGGCGATGAATATTTTACCGATTATAAGAACAGTCTCAATATTCCCGGCAATATCAACAACCAGCTTCTGGATGTGCTGAACCGCGAGAATGTTCCGGGTGATCTTGTCCAGCCGGAAGGCATATACAAAATCACGCATATCAAGGGATTATATCCATATACAAGCCCGATTGACGGTATGCCGAAGGAATATGTCACCACCGGATACGTCAAAGGAAAAGTCAAACTGCAGGCACCACAGTCCATGACCGGAAGCCTGAAAGATATCAAGTCATTCAGTGCTGTTCTCGGAAAAGACGGAAAAACCATTTCCATTGAATGGTCTAAGTATCCGGATGAAGAAAAAACCGGTGATGGCAAGCACACGCAGGATATCAGTCTTCGTGATGCAAACGGCAAAGTTATCCAGTCAGCAACCGGTAATAAAATGTTTGATTATTCCTGGGTACTGGGAACTGTCGAATACAAAGCCCGCATTTCACAGAACGGAAAAACCGTAAAGGAAGTTTCCAGCGGTTCCAATAAGAAAGATGTTTCCACAGAAGATCTGGCACCGAATACCGAAACACAGGTATGCGGTTTCTACGGAATCAAGGACTCCAAAAAATCTTCCAAGGAAATCTGCTCAACATTTATTACACCGATTGATGAAACGACAGAGATCACGGCACCGGCTATCGGTTCACGCCTGTCTGAAGTCAAGGCATGGGCGAGTTCCTACGGCATTGCCCTGGCAATTGACAACGGTATTGCCGACAATGACGAAGTACTCCTGCTGGATGGTAACGGCACAAATATTCTTGGCATGAAATTTATGTTCAGCAAGAACCTGAGACTGCGTGTCGTCAAAAAGAATAATGCAACACCGGAACCGACTGTGGATCCGCAGCCTACTGAGACTCCGGATACGACACCGACACCGACGCCGACCGTTACACCAACACCATCAGGAACTCCTGATACAACACCGGATACGACGCCTACACCGGCGGAGACTACGACTCCGGAACCCGGCGGAAACAACACAGGCGGTGACTGGGGTCAGGATCCGATTTACTCACCGGAACCCGGCACAGACGAAAATTCATTTATTCCGCGATGGATGATCACATGGATGGATCAGAGTATTCTCTGATCCATCTTTTTCATAATAAAAGGCTTTGTTAAAAGCCTTTAAGTTAAACCGATTTGTTTTTTTCACGGCAGTATCCGGTAAACGGGCATCGTGCGCATTCCGGTTTTCTGGCATGGCAGAGATATCGTCCGAAGAAGATCATCTGGTGATGGGTTTTGATCCATCTTTCGGGTGGTATCTTCTTTTTCAGTTTCCGCTCCACATCGGTGACACTGTCATTCTGATAAGCAAGTTTAAGACGCTTTGCGATACGGTTGACATGCGTATCAACTGCCAGTGCAGGAATGCCGTAACATTCCGACAGGATCACATTCGCGCATTTTCTGCCGACACCGGACAAGGATACAAGGTCTTCCATCGTATCCGGTACCTGTCCGCCGAACCGCTGTGACATGTCAGCGGCCATATTGCGGATCGCCCTGGCTTTATTATGATATAAGCCAAGTGACGCAATACAGTTTTCAATGTCCTTCAGATCCCCTCCCGCCAGTGATTCGGCATCCGGATACTTCCGGAATAATTCCGGGGTGACGCGGTTGACGGAAACGTCTGTCGTCTGGGCTGACAGCACAACAGCCACCGCCATTTCATAATTATTCCTGTGTGCCAGTTCGCAGTGTGCATCCGGGAAAAGGCGGTCAAGTTCCTCCAGGAAAAACGGAATACTGATATTAGCCATGATTCCTCTTCTCCTCGATATTCGCTGCTGTGTATCCTTTTTTCAGCCAGTTTTCCAGGATCTTGTCGATATAAGTCAGATTGAGTGCCTGATATGCGCTTGCCTCCCGCAGTGCGTACAGGATCAGCTTTTTGTCGATCGTCTGATTCCATTCACTGATCTTATTCATTTCCGTCGGACTTAAGGTCCTTCCGAATTCCGTCTCAAACTGGTCAAACAAAGAACTGTCCAGGATCCTCTCCTCTTTTGCCGTATCCGTTTCAAACAGACCGTCCAGGGCAAAATAAACATATTTATTCGACACACGGATCTCCAGATATTTTCTGGCACAGAGTGCAGAAAGACCGTTCTCTACCTCCTGTACACTGAGTCCTGTTTTCTGATGCAGTGATTCACTGCTGATGACCATCCGGTGTTCATTCATAAAATCGATCATCAGTACCAGGACAGCTTCATTGGCACTCAGTCCGAGCAGACCGAGATGGTCCAGAATCCAGTCACGATGATTTACATAGCGTTCTTCATACCATTTCATAAGGGCCTCGTGAAAGCATTATATATAGAATAAACGACATTCCGCAAGTGGAATTGAATTCAGTGAATGAGAATGATAAAATACTGAATATGTTTAAGAGAATTATGTTTACATTGCTTGCCTTCCTGATGGTTTACAACGTGATCCTGATCGGATACAGGATATATGAACCGGAAGAAGACAATTCTGCAATCGAAGCAGAAGGCAGTATTGAATATGCTTCACTGAAGGATTACCTTCTGAACCAGGGAGGAAATTCTCCCCATTATCTTTTCTTTTACAGTTCCATAAATCCGGATTGTGTATTTGTCAAAGATACAGTTCTGAACACAGTATCAGCCGATACCCAGCTGCAGATAGACCGTATTATTGAAACGGTTGATATCACCCAGATGGAAGAAAACATGGAAACCAAACAGATCACATCTGAATGGGGAATATCTTCCTACCCTGCCTTTGTGACAGTCCATATCAAAAAAGGAAAGATCGTCAAGGACAATGAGCTGGTCTGGAATCCTGATCTTCCATTCACAGCCCTGGATATCGAGCAATGGCTCAGCCTGAACGGATTGTATGATTTTGACATTCAGCCCACCGGTCAGGAAAACGAACAGCAGTAAAAAAAAGCCCTGATGAACTGGTCAAGCAAAAGCAGACAGTTCATGAGGGCTTTTTTCAGTCTGTGATATATTCCTGCGGCTGGTCTGCCCAGAGGGTTTCCAGACGATACTGCTGCCGGGTTTCTTCGGTAAAGATATGCACGATTACTTCGTACAGGTCTACCAGCAGCCATGTGCTGTCGCTGTCCCCTTCCACGGAGCGGATATCATATCCGTTTTCCGCCGCAGCATTCTGGACGTAATCACTTAACGCACCGGCATGACGGAGATTGTTTGCCGTTACGATAATGAAATAGTCCGTAAACGGGCTGACCGAAGTCATATCGATCACGACCATGTTTTTTGCCTGCTTTTCCAGCAGAGTTTTCTGTATGAGATCCTTTAATTCAGACATGTATTCCCTCCTTTTCAAGGATGTATGCTTTCGCTTCTTCCAGCACCAGTTCTGCCCCTATTTTCAGATCTTTGACAGCGAGTGCCGTTTCTTTTTCCGTATTGTATTTTCTGTTCGGTTCTATTTTATCCGCAATATAGAGTATCCTGTCCAGACTGCTTTTTCCGTCACCGAGCGTATGGTGCTCGATCGCCTTGAGTATTCTTTTATTGTATATGCCCATATTCTGCCTGATCCATACCGGGGCAGTATAACTGTGCCACACATTCGGATTCATTTTCAGCATTGCCGGATTCCAGACGGACAGGAGTTTCTCCCCTTCTTCCGGTGTCCATTTCTTCGTTATGTCATGCAGAAGCGATGCAATGCGTGCCTCCTTCTGATCCACCCCATGACACCGCGCAAGCATGCATGCGGTCTCCGCAACGCCGTATGAATGGATCTTCCTGCCGGGTTTGCACATATAGTTCAGTGTTTCTTCCAGATAATATCCTTCTGAAAACAGAAGATACGGAAGTCCCCATGCGGCAAGCCTGTATTCCCCGTGCCGGATCTTTTCTTCATCCGGATCTGTCAGCTGCACGGATTTATCATCATCAGACAGACGGTCCGTCACATGAATATGCCGGTATGCCCGGAATGCTTTTTCCAGAAATTTCTTTCTCAGATCACGGGGAAGGATTCCCTCTTCCTCCGGAAAAACATAAATCACCCGGCAGTGATATTTTCTCCGTATTTCCTTTACCGCTGTGACCTCTGATTTTGAAACAGGATCAAATGATCCGCAGACTACGATTCTCATGGCAGAATGATCTTCTGATTTTTTGCGCGCTTATAGAGAACGACTGTGCGTCCTATGACCTGCACGACTTCGCTTTTTGTATGCATAGCCAGATCAAACGCGGTTTCTTTCAGATCAGCCGGTGCTGTTTTCAGGACATTGACCTTGACCAGTTCCC
>CADBPK010000228.1 GCA_902796465.1 uncultured Erysipelotrichaceae bacterium
CCCTTTTCACTTGCCTGCAAAGCTTCGGTAAGGTCCTTCATGCCGTACATCGGGACGGATCCTTCATGTACGCATAACGCGAGGGCTTCCCCGGCACGCCTGCAGTTCAGTTCAATGATCAGGGGATCATAGGAGATCTCCGTTTCCCGCAGGAGGGATTTGCTGAGCGAAAAGGCGCAGTATTCCTGCACCTCGTTCAAGATCACATCAAATTCAAGACACTTCTGTATATTCATAACTATTTGTAAAGGCTGATGCCGTCATAGCCGTTTTCCTTCAGCCATTTATCCAGATTATCTTCTTCTTTTTTAGTAAGTTCATCCACGTTTTCCGCCATCGTCAGGAACGTTTCGCTGTTGAGCATCGGCTTGACCGTATCCTGCACGACCGGCAGGTCCATTACCATACCGACCCAGGAATCATGCACGAATGCGCTGCCGTTCTTAAAGATCGGCGTGTTGAGCAGGACGCAGATCACGAAGATCCAGACTGTGGATTCCATCATGCCCAGCACAGCGCCGCAGATCTTGCTTGCCTGTTTGATGACCGGCAGTTTTTCCGTGCCTTCCAGCATATGGACAATCAGCGCAAAACCAATCTGCAGGACGATAAACAGGATGATAAACCAGCAGATCTGGTTGATGTACTGTTTATAGACCTGGGCGAGATTGTCCGCCAGTTCATAACCGGTGCGGATGGATGAAAAAACACTGATATGCCGGGCCAGTACGATACTGAAGCGCCACGAAACATAGAAACTGATGACGCCTCCTGCCAGCTCGACCAGTTCGCGGAAGAAGCCTTTTGTCACGCCTCTCCAGACACCGATCAGCAGGATCACAGCCACAGTGATGTTAAACGGCATCAGATAATCAGAAATCAAATCTATCATAATAAATCACCTTCAAATATTGTAATCAAATCTGTTTTCCATGACAATATGATACAATACACCCATGGCACAGAATATTTATACTTTAAAAATGAACAAAGACGATGCGGACAAGCTCTTTGCCGCATGGAAGGAATACAGGACTGAAAAAGCACCGGCATACGCCAGATGGCAGCTCCGTCCGGAAAACTGCGTGATCACCTGCTATGAAAGCGGAAAAGTAGTCTTTCAGGGAAAAGATGCTCATGTGTATGCCTCCCCTTTCCTTACGGAAACGGAGGACCGTCTTCCCCAGGCGGGAAGCGACGAGGTCGGTACAGGTGATTATTTCGGACCGGTCGTTGTCAGTGCGTGCATCGTCCGGGAAGAGGATCTCCCGCTGATCAGAGATCTCGGCATCCGTGATTCCAAGGCGCTGAGCGATCAGAAGATCATGGAAGCCGCACCGGTCCTTATGGAGAAGCTGGTCCATACCAAACTGATCGTGGACAATGAGAAATACAACCGGATCCACGAAAAGTACAACATGAATGAGATCAAGGCCCTGCTCCATAACCAGGCTTATATCAATCTATCAAAAAAAGGCGCTCTGCCTTCTTTCCGTGTGATTGATCAGTTCATGCCGGAAGCCGCATATTACCGTGCCCTCCGGAATGAGCCGGAAGTAATCGGCCAGATGCACTTTGAAACAAAGGCGGAAAACAAGTATCCCGCTGTCGGCGCCGCATCCGTCATCGCCCGCTATACGTTCCTGCAGTGCATGCACAGGATGGACGAGAAATACGGCATGCATTTTTCACTTGGTGCGGGAAGTGCCGCCGATGCGTCTGCCCGTGAATTCGTGAAGCGGTACGGCACAGAAGAACTTCGCCGTACAGCGAAAGTACATTTCAGAAATACGGAAGCGCTCAGATCTCAGGATTGATCGTTTTTTCGACCTTCAGCGAAATCGTATTCTTCAGCCGGCTGAGTTCCACGCCGGCTGCTTTTAACATGCGCTTGCTGGCAATGTTGGTATCAACGCCGTTGTATTTGTCGGATTCGTAGACAACACGGCGGATGCCGGACTGGATGATCGCCTTGGCACATTCGTTGCACGGAAACAGTGAAACATACAGCGTACAGCCGGAAACAGGCCACTTGGAGTTGAGAATGGCATTCAGTTCCGCATGTACTACAAAGGCATATTTCGTATCGAGTACGGAACCATCCCTGCCCCACGGAAATTCATCATCGGAGCATCCTTTCGGAAACCCGTTGTATCCAACGGATACGACCCGGTGGTTTTCATCCACGATCGCTGCGCCGACCTGTGTATTCGGATCTTTGGAACGCAGTGCGGAAAGATGGGCAAGACCCATGAAATATTCATCCCAGCTCACTACATTTTCACGTTTTTCCATTGTTAACCTCCGTTGATCATGTCGTATACGCTGATATCCACATTATACAGAGCATCCAGCTTCTTTGCCACGCTGTCCGCATGGGCACTGAGGCCGATCTCCTTTTCAACCATGAGCACATGCGCATCGCTCAGGAAATAAGTCTCGCTTTCGCGGATCTCCGCATTTTTCGGTATAAAGAACGCGAGGGCAGCGATCAACAACACCGAGGCAATGACCGTATGCTGTTTCAGTTCCTTTTCTTTTTCACCTGACAGCAGGAGAACAGATACCGCAAGCCCGGCAATAAATCCGCCGAGATGCGCCTTCCACGCAACATTAGGCAGGAAATTAATGAACAGGTTGGTGATCAGGACACGGCGGATATAGATCTGCATCGTCGGGCTTTTCATCGCACCGTCTTTCCAGAGCACATAGATCATGGCTGCCATCAGCCCGTACAGTCCGCCGGACAAACCGACGCAGACCGTATTGTCCTTGCCGACCAGCTGGAACAGGCTGCCGCCGATCACAGAGATCATCAGGATAAATGCATATTTCAGCTTCCCTGCACGGAACTCCAGGAACCTTCCCAGCACAAGCAGGGAGTAGCAGTTCATGAACAGATGGATCAGACTGCCGTGTGTCAGGCCTACGGTCAGCACCCGCCAGTATTCCCCGCAGAGGATCATCGGTTTATAAAACGCGCCGAAAAGGATCGCTGCTTCCAGGGAATTCAGCCCGGGTGTAAAGTACGCCGCGGCATACAGCAGGACACACAGTCCGATGATGATATAACTCAGAACAGGCTTCGGTGCTTTCTTCATTCCGCCCCTTCCTTTCTGAGAATTTCCAGCAGCTCCTCAAAATATGCCGGCAGCGGTGCCTCAAACGTCATGGTTTCCTGTGTGCGCGGATGGACGAACGTGATCCTGAAAGCGTGCAGGACCTGCCCTTTCGTTTCCATATACGGGCACTTTTTTCCGTATTTATCATCACCCATAACAGGATGTCCGATATATTTCATATGTACGCGGATCTGGTGTGTGCGTCCGGTTTCCAGCGAACACTCAACATATGTCGCATTCGCAAAACGTTCCAGCACACGGAAATGCGTGACGGCGTTTTTACTGCCGTCTTCCGTTACCGCCATGCGCTGACGGTCACGTTTGTCCCGGCCGATCGGCGCGTCGATCGTTCCGTCCTTATGCGGAATGACGCCTGTGACGACCGCTTTATATTCTCTCCGGCATGTCTTGGTTTCCAGCTGCCGGGAGATCGCTTCATGGGCAAAATCATTTTTGCAGGCAATGAGGCATCCGGTCGTATCCTTGTCGATCCGGTGCACGATGCCCGGACGGATCGCCCCGTTGATGCCGGAAAGATCCTTGCAGTGATACAGCAGTGCGTTGACCAGCGTACCGCTGTAGACACCCGGCGCCGGATGTACGATCATTCCCTTCGGCTTGTTTATGACGATCAAATCAGAATCCTCATACAGGATATCCAGCGGGATATCTTCCGGCAGGACATCGATCGGTTCCGGTTCCGGGATCTCAGCTTCGATCACATCGCCCGGCATGAGCTTATAGGAATTGCGGACCGGCTTTCCGTTGACCTGGATCCGCTTTTCATCTGTCAGCTGCTGTACGCGGGTACGCGAAAGACCGCTGACTTCCGTCAGGTATTTGTCGATGCGTACAGGATTTTCATCCTCATATGTCCAGTTCATTTTTTCCATGTTTTTCCTCGTCTTCCAGAAAGCTTGCCAGGATCAGCAGACCCACCCCGATGCACAGTGCCATATCGGCTACGTTGAACACCGGGAAGTTATATCCGAAGATATAGAAATCCAGAAAGTCACGCACATATCCCAGCATCAGCCTGTCGATCATATTGCCGAAAGCACCGCCGATCATCAAAGCGAGTGCTGTTTTTGTCAGCGGCTTCGGCTTTTTTTTCTCCATGATCCAGATCATGAACAGAACTGCTGCGGCTGAAATGACGCTGAGCAGCTGGGTATATCCGCTCAGAAGAGACCAGGCCATCCCGGTGTTCTTCAGATACGTCAGATGAAAGAACCCGGGAATCAGGACAAGGTCCTGACAGGCGGGCGTATTGACGATCCAGATCTTGGTGATCTGGTCCAGAAGGACCACGACCAGACTCAGCGCATAAATCATGCATGTACCTCTTATTCAGCCACAAGGTCTGCCGCCATGGTCTCAAACTGCCTGGTAAACAGGCTGTAATAATAACCCTTCATGCGCATCAGATCCCTGTGTTTTCCATTTTCGATGATTTTCCCGTCTTTGACAACCAGTATAACATCTGCGTCCGTAATCGTCGAAAGCCTGTGGGCTATGACGAAGCTTGTCCTGCCCTTCGTTACAACGCCGATGGCATCCTGGATCGCTTTTTCCGTCATCGTATCAATGGATGACGTCGCTTCATCCAGCACGAGGATCTTCGGATCAGCGAGAATCGCGCGGGCAAAGGAAAGAAGCTGTTTCTCGCCGGTGGAGAGGTTTTCGCCGCCTTCACCGACATCGCTGTCCAGGCCTTTTTCCATTTTATAGATCAGGTAGTCAGCGCTCACGATGCGCAGTGCTTCCATGATCTCTTCATCTGTCGCATCCGGGTTGCCGTAGCGCAGATTGTCGCGGATGGTTCCCGAAAACAGATGCGGACTCTGCAGGACATAGCCGATATTGGAATGCAGCCAGAGCTGGGAACGTTCCCTCGCATCCCTGCCGTCGATCAAGAGCTGTCCGGATGTCGGTTCATAGAACCGGCATACGAGATTGACCAGCGTTGACTTGCCGGCACCGGTCTCACCGACGATCGCCACGTTCGTACCATGCGGTACCTTGAGCGAGAAGTGATCCAAAACGATCTCATTGCCGTCCGGATACTGGAATGTAACATCGCGGAATTCGATATCCCCTTTCAGTTCTTCCCAGTTCTCCTTTTTCGGATGGAAAGCGTCACCGTAGCGTTCAATGACTTCCGGTGTATCCGCCACATCGGACTCGGTATTCATCAGTTTTGTAAAGCGTTCAATGTTGACACGGATCGCAATCAGGGCACTGATGGTCTCAACGATCATGGAGATCGGTTCCATCAGGTTCATCGCATAGTTCATGAATACGGACAGTGTACCGATCAGCAGCACGCCTCTCTGGTTCAGGATGCCGCCCTGCCAGAGCACGAGGGCCAGGGCAAAGGAACCGGTCATCATGACCATTGAGGAGAAGACAGCGGAATAACGTACAGCACGCACGGAAGTCCGCCGCATTTCTTCCGTATCTTTTTCAAAATCTTTCTGAATGGTATCCTCGATCACCAGGGTCTTGATGCTTCTGGCGCCGGTGATCCCTTCGTTGAAATTCGAGGTGATCCGGGAATTGGTTTCACGGATCTTACGGTTCAGAACGACCAGTTTTTTCTGGAAATAGATGATCAGCAGGACCGCAGCCGGCAAAAGAAGCAGGACATACAGCGCCAGCCGCACGTTGATCAGAAACATATTTATAATCACAAACAGGATATAGGATCCGTTCCAGACCACATCCATCAGACGCCAGGATACCAGTTCGCCGATCTTGCCGGTATCGGACATGACCCTGGCATGGATATAACCGACATTGTTCTGGCTGAAATATGAGAATGACAATGTCTGCAGATGGTTGAACGAAGCATTTCTCAGATCGTGGTCGACCTGCATTTCCGTCATGCCGCACCAGTAGACACTGGTGAAGTTGAGGATCAGCTGAACCACCAGGATCGCCAGGAACAGCATTGTAAACGGAACCGCTGTATCCATCGTTTCCTCACCGATGAAATGGTTGATGGCGTACCGGTTGAAATGCGGATAGATGCTGTCGATCATACTGACGGTTATTCCCATCAGCATCATCACGAAGATCCGTTTCCGGTACGGACGGGCATACGGGATGATCTTCGGGATACCGAAAAAAGGAAGCTTTATGTTTTCGTCATTACGCTTCATATGCCACCTCCTCTTCCGGTGTCATGCCGGCATTGATCTGCAGGTCATAGATCTTCCGGTAGATGCCGTCCTGCGCGATCAGTTCATCATGTGTTCCCATCTGGGATATACGTCCTTTGTCCATCACGATGATCTGGTCTGCATTCATCAGTGTTGTGATCCGGTGTGCAATCAGGATAACAGTGCTTTCACCGGTATTGTCCCTGAGAGCCCGGCGGATGTTGGCATCCGTTTCCGCATCTACCGCGGAAAGAGAATCATCAAAGATCATGATCGGGGGCTTGCGGATCAGCGTCTGGGCAATGGCTGCCCGCTGTTTCTGTCCGCCGGAAAGCGTCACGCCCCTTTCACCGACATAGGTCTCATATCCTTCCTTGAAATGTTCGACTGCCGTATCCAGATATGCGGTCTGGGCGGCACGTCGCACATCCTGTATGTCCGCAGAACGGACAGCGATGCGGATATTCTCCATAATGGAGCGAGAGAACAGGAACGGCTCCTGCAGTACCATGCCGATATTGCTGCGCAGTTCGTGCAGCGGGACATCCCGTATATCCGTAGTTCCGATCCGGATCGTACCGTTTTCTTCCGGCAGTTCATACAGCCGGTCAAGAAGATACATCAAGGTCGATTTGCCGGATCCCGTACCGCCGAGGATACCGAGTGTCGTCCCGGATTTGACGGTAAAAGATACATCCTGCAGGATCTCCGGCAGCTGTTTCCCGTAGCTGAACGATACATGGTCAAACACGATATCGCCTGTATAGTCCGCGCTGACGGTCTCCGGACGGTCATGTTCCCTTTCGCTGTTCATGATATAGTGCAGACGGCCGATGGATATGCCCGCCTTTGAGAGGTTGGCAATCACCCTTCCGAGCATTCTGACCGGCCATATGAGCATCATGTTATAGGAATAAAAAGCAATGTAGTTCCCTGCTGTGATCTGGTGTCTGACACACAGATAGGAACCGACGAGCGCGATGACCATCATCTGCAGGGAGGAAGAAAAATCCATGGATGTCCAGAATCCGCCCAGAAGCTTCATCAGGTGGATCCAGAGTCCGGTATATTCCTTATTCTGTTTTTCGAAACGTTCTCTTTCGTATACTTCCCGGCCGAAAGCACGGACGACACGGACGCCGGTCAGGTTTTCCTGCGCAATGGAAGACAATCTTCCCTCTTCGGCGTCTACTTTGGCAAACTGTGACCCGATCTTATGATGAAACATGAAGCTGTAGCCCATGACCAACGGTATAAAAGCAGCCGATACCAGCATGAAGCCGGCATGGATCGTGGTCATGAAATACAGTGCCATAAAGATCAGCACCAGCATTCTGACAAGCATGACGAGCTGTTCGGAAAGGAACATCTTGATCTGTTCGACATCGCTTGTGCAGCGCTGGATGATGTCACCGGTATGGTTGGCGTTGTGCCATGAAAACGGCAGGTGCATGATCTGTTCAAACAGCGTATCCCGCATGCGGCGCACCAGTTTTTCCGCGCCGATGGAAGTAAATACCCGGAACAGGAACCTGCTCAATGCCGCCAGCAGGGCAAACAGCGCGACTGCCAGGGAAATATACCACAGATGTCCGCGCAGGAACTCCGTACCGCCGATGCTGTCGATCATACGCATGACGAAAGCAGGCAGCTGCGCCGGCTTGTCCCCCAGCACGCTGTCCACGGTATAGGCGATGATGCGCGGGCTGATCAGTTCAAGAGCGGACATCAGCAGCGTAAACATCGCACTGAAAACAAAGTATTTCTTGCAGCCCTGCAGAAAATACATGATCAGTGACAGATTGGTAGGAAATCTTTCTTTATTCTGCATATGTCCTCCCTTCTTTCCTATCGATAATAAAGAGCACTTCTGTGCTCTTTATCCTTCATAACTTTTTAATGCCTGTGCGATCTGGTCCGGGCAGGATGTCGGCTTGAAGCCGCATTTGATTCCGTCCAGCAGTCCGATGACTTCGTCCTTTGATTTGCCTTTGATAAGAGCTGCGATACCCTGAAGATTTCCACTGCATCCGCCCTCAACCCGCATGCTTTCGACGATGTCTCCATCCATCTCAAAGATCAGGTTTCTTGAACAGACTCCTTTAGGTTTATATTCAAAATGTTTTGACATAGCGCACCTCCTTAGCAATGCAATATTCTAACACAAACAATGAATTAGTCGAATGAAATGATTGAAAACATTAATAATTTTCTGCTTTGATTTCAAAATATGACTGCGGATGCGCGCAAACCGGGCATACTTCCGGAGCCTTTTCGGATTTTACGGAATAGCCGCAGTTCCTGCACTGCCATACCTGTTCTTCCTTCTTTACGAATACTTCGGCATTCTGCAGGTTGCTGAGAAGCTTCGCATAACGTTCTTCGTGTTCTTTTTCGATGCCTGCTACGCCTCTGAATTTTGCAGCGATTTCCGGGAAGCCTTCTTCATCAGCTGTTTCAGCGAATTCCTTGTACATCTGTGTCCATTCGTAGTTTTCGCCCTCAGCTGCCTGTTTCAGGTTTTCTTCTGTAGAGAGGATCTTTCCGCCCTGCAGATATTTGAACCACATCTTTGCGTGTTCTTTTTCGTTCAGTGCTGTTTCTGCGAAAATAGCGGAGATCTGTACATATCCGTCCTTTTTAGCTTTGGATGACCAGTAATCATATTTGTTGCGGGCCATGGATTCACCGGCAAATGCGGTTTCCAGATTCTTTTCAGTTTTTGTTCCTTTTAAGTCTTTCATATTATGTGTCCTTTCCTCTGATTACATATTCTATCGGATTCATTTCATCTTTTCTATAAGAATGACCGGAAAACACAAAAATATCCGCGAATATGATGATTGTGCACATCATGATTTATCTGCTTTATCTCATACTGATTCTCGTTCTGATGACCTTACCGCGCGGCAGGCTGTGTCTTCCGTACAGTGAATGTCATGCGGCTGCTCTGTGTTCCTGCTGGGCATTCTTCACCGGGAATCTGTTTCTGACGGGACTGGCGCCGCTTTTCCTGTATATCTCTGTGTTTGATCAGAAATACGGGGAGATCCCGGAACCTGCGCAGTGGATGTTTTTCATTCTGGTCCTGTACTGTCAGAGAGATTATCACATCGCCTGGGCGGTCCTGATCCTTGCCGGGGGTGCAGTGCTTTCCGCATCGGGAATGCTGGGCTTCGGGGATGTCCGGCTGCTTGCGGCAGCTGCCCTTTTCCTCGGGGAACACATCGTGCTGGTTACTTCACTGGCTTCCCTTTCCTGCCTTCTTCTGAACTTAAGAAAAAAAGGATCTCAAGAAGAGATCCCGTTCGGTCCGTATATCTGTTTTGCGATATTGGCTGTCTCAGCTGCTCAGGGGCAGCTCAAACCAGAATGTACTGCCTTTATGCAAGGTGCTTTCCACACCGTATGCCGCATGGTGCAGTTCCAGTATTTCCTTTACAATGGCTAATCCGATGCCGCTGCCGGATACCGGCCGTACATGTGTCTTGTCAACTTTGTAATACCGGTCCCAGATGTTGGGCAGGTCTTCGGCTGCGATTCCTTCCCCGAAATCCTGTACCCGGATCCGGGCTTTGCCGTTCTCCTGCGTCATGCGGACGATAATATGCCTGTTTTCCCCGCAGTAGCTGACTGCGTTGTTCATGAAATTGTTGAAGACCTGGGCGATGCGGGCTTCATCCGCATATACATGTATACCGGAAGGAATGTCCGCTTCGATCTCGTAACCTTCCTGAAGCCGGTAAACATCAAACTTTTTCATCTCTTTTTCCAGCAGTGCGGATATATCGAAATCCGTACAGTTCAATACGATGGACTGCCCCTGGATACGGGAGAGATCCAGCAGGTCGTTGACCAGATGGGTCAGGCGCTTGGATTCCTGAATGATGACATCCAGATTTTCGTCGGTCTTCTCCTCCGGCAGGTCACGCATCATCTCGCCGTATCCGCTGATCATCGTCAGCGGCGTGCGCAGGTCATGCGATACATTGGCGATCAGATCCCGTTTTGCCTTATCCGCCTTGCGGATATCCTCTGCCGCCTGCGTCAGCGTGCTGTTCAGCTCATCCGCTTCCCTGTACTGCCCGCTTCCTTCCTGGGCGGTATATTCGCCTTTCGGAAGTGTCTTCGCAGCTTCGTTGATGCGGATAAGCGGACGGCCGATGCCGCGGTAAAGCAGCAGCGTGAAGACAACGATCGCAAGCATGAGGATCAGGGAGATGATGACCAGCTGCCGCCGAAGTGTGCTGACCGTTGCGTTGATCGGCGTGATGCCTCCGTTGACCATCACCACATATTCCTGACCGTCCTTCTCCACGACTTTCGTGTAGATGATGCTGGTGAAATCAGCGTTATGACCGTCATGCATGCCCTTATCCCGCCGGGTAAGGTTTTCGCCGGAAGGAGATTCCTTTGCCTTCTCTGCCATATCCATGAGCTCATCCGGACGCATCCGATACAGTTCACATCCCACATTGCTGAAACGCTGTCCTTCAAACATTCCGTCGGAAGTGCTGGCAACAACGATGCATGTATCGGTGCGCATGGATTCCTCAAGGATCTCGCTCATGAGATCTTCTGTGTCTTCATCCAGTTCATCGATGATCTCTTCCGCAACTTCCTTGATGGAACTGATCTTTTCCTCTTCATACATCGGTTCCAGGAATTTCATCTGAAAAACGAACATAACACCGAGCATGACGGCACCGAAGATCAGGAAGTATTTGGCAATCTTCCATTTTAAACTGATCTTATTTTTCAAAGCGGTACCCTACCCCTCTCAGTGTAACGATGCATTTCGCGTAGTCTTTCAGATTCTTCCGCAGCAGTTTGATATGTGTATCCAGTGTTCTGTCATCGCCGAAGAAATCATATCCCCAGACATTTTCCAGAAGCTGTTCTCTTGTCAGTGCGATTCCGGCATTCTTTGCCAGATACGCGAGCAGTTCATACTCCTTCGGGGAGAGCTGGACCCGTTCCCCGTCTATTTCCACCGTGCGGGCGGAGAAGTCGATCACCATACCGCCGGTCTTCAGAATATCGTGTGCATTTGCGGATGCCCGGCATCTCTTCAGGATCGCATGGATCCGCATCATAAGTTCCCGGCTTGAAAACGGCTTTACGACATAATCATCCACACCGACATCAAAACCGTGGACCCTGTCATATTCCTCGCCGAGGGCGGAGAGCATGATAAAAGGCAGATCCGGCTTTTCCCTGCGGATGTCCCTGACGGCGCTGAAACCGTCCAGCTCCGGCATCATGACATCCATTATGACAAGATCATATTGATTTGCGAGACATTTCTCCACCGCTTCAAATCCGGTACCTGCCTCGTCTGTTTCAAATCCTTCATGAACCGCGTATTTGCGGATCATATCACGGATCCGGGCTTCGTCATCCACAATCAGTATCTTTGTCATCTTTTCACCTCTCTGCCGTAATATATAAACCTTATGTGAATTCCAGGTGAACTACATGAACTTTTTTTCAATGTAATCCGCAGCCGGCTCGATCTCCTTCACGATAATGGTATCGATATTGCCTTCATCGCTTGCTTTGGCGATCACCGGGTTCAGCGGTACCTGTGCCAGCAGCGGGATGCCGAATTTTTCCGCAATTTCATGCGCATGGCTCTCACCGAATACATACAGTTTCTTACCGCAGTCATCGCATTCGACATAGGCCATGTTTTCGATCAGTCCGATGACCGGGATGTTCATCATCTGCGCCATGTTCACGGCTTTCTCCACGACCATGGAAACCAGTTCCTGCGGGCTGGTGACGATGATGATGCCGTCCAGCGGGATCGACTGAAACAATGTCAGCGGCACATCCCCGGTTCCCGGAGGCATGTCGATGAACATGTAGTCCACATCATCCCAGAATACTTCCTGATA
>CADBPK010000229.1 GCA_902796465.1 uncultured Erysipelotrichaceae bacterium
ATTTTAGCAACATTACATTCCAAAAAGGAAGTGGTCTTTATAAAAAGCGCTTCTTTCCGGTCATTTCATTTGACAGAAACAGGTCTTCATTCCATGATTTCCTTAGCTGAACAGCCGGAAATACCCCGGCTGATACGGAGGATATAAAGTATGGGACGTTATGATATAGCAATCATCGGAAGCGGTCCGGCAGGCCTCTCGGCAGCCATTACCGCGAAGATCCGGAATAAGAACATCATCGTATTCGGAAGCGCTGATCTCAGTACAAAACTGTCAAAAGCGCACGAGATCCAGAACTACCTCGGATTCCCTGCCGTAAAGGGAGCGGATCTCGCCGCAGCTTTTCAGAAGCACATTGAGTCTATGGGTATTTCCATAACAGAAAAAAAGATCACATCCGTATATGCCATGGGCGATTACTATGCCCTGCAGACATCCGCGAATGAAATGATCGAAGCTGATTCTGTCATCCTCGCTTCCGGTGTCACCAACGGAAAACCGTATCCCGGCGAAGAAAAATTCCTCGGACGCGGCGTCAGTTACTGCGCGACCTGTGATGCCCCGCTGTACAGAGGAAAGACCGTTGCGGTGATCTCCTCATCTCCAAAAGAAGAAGCGGAAGCGGACTTCCTGGCAGAAGTGGCCGGTACCGTATATTACTTCCCGCTGTACAAGGATGAACCTGTTTTCCGCAACAATGTCACTGTTGTAAGGGAAAAACCTCTGGAGATCATCGGCGCAATGAAAACGTCTGCCCTGAAGACAGACGGCGGCGAATATCCGGTCGACTGCGTATTCATCCTGCGTGAAAGCCAGTTCCCGGGCCAGCTGGTGCCGGGCCTTCAGGTGGAAAACAACCACATCAAAGTGGACCTGCAGATGAAGACAAACCTGGACGGATGCTACGCATGCGGTGATATTGCCGGGCTCCCGTATCAGTACATCAAAGCCGCGGGACAGGGCAATACTGCCGCCTTATCCGCCGCAGCCTATCTGGACGAAAAGAAGAGAAATCAGAAATAAAAAGGAGTTTAACTCCTTTTTTTCATATCAGTCCCCTTGCTTTGGATTCCCGGATCAGGAATGCCATGGATGTCGTTTTGGCATCATCGATCTCGCCTTTCATGATGGCATCGATGATCTCATCCAGTGTCATGCGGATCATTTCAATATTCTCGTCATCATCGAAATTCACGCCGACGAAACGTCCTGTCTTCGCGTAGTAGAGATCGATGACCTCGGTGTCATAAGCCGGTGTCGGAACGATCTTTCCGAGGTAGTAAAAGTCTCTGCCTTCATACCCTGTTTCCTCGGCAATCTCGCGCTGTGCGGTCATAAACGGATCTTCCCCGCGTTCCTTTTTCCCGGCCGGAAATTCCAGCATGACTCTTTCCTGGGCATAGCGGTACTGGGTCACCATGAAGAACTTTCCTTCTTCATCTTCCAGGGCAATGCCTACTCCGCCCGGATGTTCCACCACTTCCCTTACTGCCTGGCGGCCGTCCGGGAGCTCTGCCTGGTCACGGCGCAGATTGACAACGATACCGTTGAAGAGATAATCCTTTTTCAATGTTTTCTCATACTGTTTCATAATCTTTGTTCTCCGAAATCATTTTATTTGAATTCGGGTCATTTTGAAATATGATAATGGCAGGAAATGAGGACTGTATTATGAAGAAAGTATATTTTGCCGGATCCATCCGGGGAGGAAGAGAAGATACTTCCCTTTACAATGAGATCATCAGTTATATCAACCAGACCGATATTGTCATGACGGAATTCGTCGGGGATATCGAATACAGCGCCGAACCGGGAACACTTTCTCACGAACAGGCGATCTATACAAAGGATACGACGATGTTGAAAGACGCTGACCTCGTCATCGCAGAATGCACAAAACCTTCCCATGGTGTCGGTTATGAACTGTGTTATGCGGAGCGCTACGAGAAGCCTGTATATGTCATCTACAGACCGGGTGATCATAAACTCAGTGCGATGATAACTGGAAATCCGTATTTTACCGTCTACACGTACAACACACGGGAAGAGCTGTTTGCCATCCTCAAACTGATCCTGGATCAGGCTGACTGCTGAAAAAGGTAAACCATGAGCAGAGAATACTGGAAACCATCCAACATGCTGTATCCGATACCGGCAGTACTGGTATCCTGCGCAGATGAAGAAGGAAATGCCAATGTCATGACCGCCGCATGGGCAGGAACCATCTGTTCCGATCCGGTAATGGTGTCGGTGTCGATCCGGAAAGAGAGATATTCCCATGACATCATTGCCCGCACCGGGGAATTCGTGATCAGCCTTACGAACCGGAAACTTGCAAGGGCAGCGGATTATGTCGGAGTACGCTCGGGAAAGCAGATCGATAAGTTTTCCATGGAGGGTGATCTGAAACTGACGAAGCTGCCTTCAAAACATATCAAGGCACCGGGAATTGCTGAAAGTCCCGTATGTCTGGAATGCAAGGTCAAGCAGATCATCCCGCTTGGCTCCCATGACATGTTCATCGCGGAAGTGCTCAGTACGGATATCGATGAAGCCTATCTGGATGAAAACGGAAAATTTGATCTCGGCAAAGCAGACCTGATCGCATACAACCACGGTGAATATTTCGCCCTTGGTGAGAAGCTGGGCAAATTCGGCTATTCCGTCCGGAAGAAAAAAACAGCACGCAGACAGACAAAAAAGAAATGACAGAGCAGCGGCATTCCGCTGTTTTGTTTACTAAAAAGTTCTCCGTTATGATCCGGAGAGCTTTTCTGATTATATAGTTTCAGATCTTTTTTCCAATTCAGCGATCTTTTCCCTGACAAATTCCATAAGCTGTGCTTTGATTACGGAATCCTTTTCTTCTTTTTCCAGCATTGCCAGAATGTTTTTCGCTGTCTGCAATTCGCTTTGAATATCGTTCACGGTTACTCCTCACTTTCTATTCAAAATGTGTACGATTCCGCTCACGATTCCACCAGTTTTCCGTACATTCCGGAAAACATCCTAAATGAATAAAAAACAGCAGAAACCGATACTTTGCACAATATCATAAATGCTGAAATGCTATAATGATTAAACAGAAAAAATGTACACTTTTCAGCCTGACTGGTCACAGAACAGCTGTGTGTACATTTTCTTTTTCGTATATCTTTGCCCTGTATCTGAATCCGCTCAAGGACATATTCAATGCTTTCGCTGCCTCCCTGTTGGACAGCTGTTTTTCCGACCACTTACGGAATACTTCTTCATAATTTTCCGGAAGCGGTTTC
>CADBPK010000230.1 GCA_902796465.1 uncultured Erysipelotrichaceae bacterium
CAGGCCTCGGTGGCCGAATGGCCTCCGCAACAGAGTGCCCTTATAGGGCGAGAGGATACCACCAGTTCTACTGGTGGTTATGATATTGCACTGTCAGAAAGAAGACTGACATAATCACGAAAGGTGAACCTGTTCTCTTTTTTGCGTATAATAATGACAAATGAAGATGGAGAATCAATATGGAAATCAATGAAAACGTACTGGGTGCCATTCTGGATGCCTATCCCTACGAGATCGTATTTGTGGATACGACACATACTGTCAGATACATGAATAAGACCGCAAAAGAGCGTTATGGGGAAAGAGTCCAGATCGGACGTTCTCTCTTCAACTGCCATAACGAGCGGACAAAACCCAAAATCGAAGCTTTTCTGAAGCGTGCGGAAGAAGGCGAAGGGGAAATGTTTGAAGTTTACAACAGGAAAACAGGCGAGCGTGAATTTTTTACGCCGGTTAAAGATACAGACGGCATTGTGATCGGATACTTTGAACGCCATGAAGTACCGTGGGATCCGGAACATCCGGAAGAAATGATGGGACAGTACTGGCTTAGAAGGATCTGATCCATGGCACAGAGAATGATCCACTACATGATCGGGGAGATGCTTGCACAGGAAACTGAACTGAAAGATAAGAACAGGTTTCTGATCGGCTCAGTGATCCCCGATGCCTACACTGATATACGTTACAGAGATGTAACGCATTTCCGGTATTTTTCCGAAGACCGGAAATACTCCTGCTATGATATTGACCGCTTCCGTGACATCTACAGGAAGCAGATCCTGCAGGATGATCTCTACCTCGGGTATTACATGCATCTGGTGGAAGATGTTTTCTACCGGAGGTTTATCCGGAGTGATCATAAAATCACGGTTTTTGGTTATGATGATAAAGTCAGGATCCTGCATCGGGATTATCATGTTCTAAACCGGTATATCCGGGAACGCTGGCATCTTCGGTATGAACTGACGATTCCGGAAGATCTGGAAAATGAAGACATTTTCCATATTGCGGAATTTGAAATACCGGGTTTTCTGAAAGCTCTTCAGGATGATTTTTCCGAAACAGTGGAAGAGAAAACGGTTTATGTTACGGAAGAAATGATCGACGAATTCATGGAGAGGTATTATCCGGTGATCGCAATAGAATTTTCGCATGCTGTTACGGGGGATTTTCAGCTGCGCGCAGCTGATTATGCCTGGAAGCGGCTGCCGGAGTAAAAGGACAGGAGTGTATTATGAGACAGAATCTGCATACGCACAGCACATACTGTGACGGGAAAAATGAACCGCGTGAGATGATTGAGAACGCAATTGAAAAGAGGTTTGATATCCTCGGTTTTTCAGGCCATGGATATGTGCCGTTTGATACAGCTTCCATGTCCATAGAAAATACTTCGGAATACATTAAGGAGATCCGCAGACTGAAAGAGGAATTCCGTGAACAGATAACGATTTATCTCGGCATCGAGGAAGACATGGAAAACCGGATCATGACAAAGGAACCGTTTGATTTTGTTATAGGAAGCTGCCATTTTCTGACAAAGGACGGACAGGTGCTTCCCATCGACTACAGCCGCGGTGTGTTTGAGTATATGCTTGACAGCATGTTCTCCAATGACTATCTTTCGCTGGCAGAAACATACTACCGGAAGATCATGCGGATGGCGGACTGGCAGGAAGTGGATATCATCGGGCATCTGGACCTGATCACGAAATTCAATGAAGATGAGTCCTTTATCCGTTTTGATGATCCTGCCTATGTGCGGCATGCATGTGATGCAGTGGATGCTTTTGCCGGAAAGAAGATCCTGGAAGTCAACACCGGCGCAATCGCCAGACAATACCGCAGGACGCCGTACCCGGCAATAAACCTGCTTCGGTATATGCATGAAAAAGGCGTCTCCATCTGCCTGAACAGTGACTGTCATAATGCGGAATACCTTGACTGCGGATTCCGGGATGCATTGGAAATGATCCGCGCCTGCGGATACCGATCCATGATGAAGCTGACAACGGAAGGATTTATAGAAACAGATATTGATGAGTTTGAGTGAAAGGGGAAGGAATCATGTTATTTATATGGTATCCGAAATGCGGAACATGCCGTAAGGCAAAAAAATGGCTGGACAGCCATCAACTCAGTTACAGTGAAAGACTGATCAAAGAAGACCCGCCTGCCGAAAAAGAACTGCGTACATGGCACGCACAGAGCGGGCTGCCGCTCAGGAAATTCTTCAACACGAGCGGGCAGGCATATCGTGCGCTGAATCTGAAGGAAAAACTGCCGTCCATGACAGAAGATGAAATGTTTACTCTTCTTGCCTCAGACGGTATGCTGGTGAAGCGGCCGGTCCTGATCACGGATGACGGGAAGGTTAAAATCGGATTCCGTGAAGAAGAATACGAAGAACTGATCTGAGAAAGCATGGGGACTGCTTCCTTTTTATCGGGAAGCAGAATGATTTTTAAGAAGTATGGTAAAATAAACAGCATGTCAGAAAAGGAACAGCAGCATTACAGAAGGAAGACATGCACATGCACAGAATTATATATGAACTGATGCTTGTTATGGCAGCGCTGATCTGGGGGAATGCATTTGTAGCCCAGAGTGTTGCAATGCGGTATATAGGCCCCTGGTTTTTCAATGCGGTACGATATCTTGTCGGCAGCTTTTTCCTGATGGCTGTGCTCCCGCTGCTTGACAGGATCCGCGGACAGGAAACAGTAAAAAAAGCTGACGGGAATCTTCTGAAAGGCGGAATCGCGTGCGGTATCTGTGTTGCGGCCGCTTCGGCATTCCAGCAGATCGGGCTGGTGTATACCACTCCCGGAAAAGCAGGATTCCTGACTGCTCTGTATATTGTCATTGTGCCGGTTCTCCTGTTTTTCACAGGGAAAAAAACAGGGAAAAATGTATGGATCGCCGTGATCCTGTCGCTTGCCGGTCTTTATTTTCTGAGTATGGCTGAAACCTTGTCGATCTCCAAAGGGGATCTGCTGGAAGTATGCGGTGCGTTCCTGTTTTCCGCCCAGATTCTCTGTGTTGCCAAATATGCGCAGATCACGGACAGCGTACGTCTCAACTGCGTGCAGTTTCTGACGGCAGGCATCATAAGCATCATTCCCGGAATGGTGCTGGAAAACCCGTCTTTTGCGGCTGTGAAAGCTGCCGCTGTACCGATCCTGTATGCAGGCATCTTTTCGGTGGCTGTGGCGTATACACTGCAGATCGTCGGACAGAAACATATACATCCGGCAGTGGCGAGCATCCTGATGAGCCTGGAAAGCGTGTTTGCGGTGATCGGCGGATTCCTGATCCTGCACCAGGCACTGACACCGAAGGAGCTGCTGGGATGCGCATTGATCTTTGCGGCTGTTCTCACAGCGCAGAAAGAAGAAAAAAATACAGCCGGAACTCTGTGAGTTCTGACTGTATTTTTATTATTTCAGCATCAGGTCAACGATCTTCTTCGCGTACGCTACCGGATCTTCGATCTCAAGTCCCTGGATCAGGAGTGCCTGCTGGAACAGGACATCCGTGTATTCTTTCAGAGCTTCCGGATCCTTTTCCTTCAGTTCCTGCAGTTTTGCGAAGATGGCATGATCCGGATTGATCTCCAGGATCTTGGAAGCCTTGAATCCGCTGTGATTCGGATCCCTGGACAGAAGTTTTTCCATTTCCAGAGACACGCCGTTTTCATCGGATACCAGGCAGACCGGATCATCTTTCAGACGGGAGGAGATACGGACTTCCCTGACTTTTCCGCCGAGGCTGTCTTTCATGGTTTCCAGGAGGTCTTTATTCTGTTCTTCAAGTTCCTGTTTTGCTTTTTTCTCGTCTTCCGTTTCAAGATCCAGATCACCTTTGTTTACAGACTTGAACGGCTTGTCTTCATATGTCCGCATGATATCGGAAACCAGTTCGTCACGTTCATCCAGGAAGTAGAGGATCTCATAGCCTTTTTCACGCAGTTTGCCGAGTGAAGGAAGCTTTTCGATCTCTTCCGGGGAAGAACCGCAGGCATAATAAATCGCTTTCTGATCGGCCGGCATCCTGTCGGTATATTCTTTCAAAGTGGCGTATTTGCCTTCCTTGCTGGTGCGGAAGATGATCAGGTCCTGCAGATCCTGTTTGTGGATGCCGTAATCCCTGTAAATGCCGTATTTCAGGCTCAGACCGAAATTGTCAAAGAATTTCTCATAGCCTTCACGGTCATCTTTCAGCATATCCGCAAGCGCGCCGTGGATCTTCTTTTCAATGGATTTTGCCAGTGCCTTGACCTGACGGTCCTGCTGGAGGATCTCACGGGAAATATTCAGGTTCAGATCATCGCTGTCGATCAGTCCTGTTACGAAGCGGTAGTGATCCGGCAGGAGGTCTTTTGCCTTATCCAGGATAAATACACCCTTGGAATACAGTTGCAGACCCGGTTCATAATCAGCGTAGTAGAAATTGTACGGTGTTTCCGACGGGATAAACATCAGTGCTGTATAGGAAAGATTGCCTTCAACACTGTAATGGATCACTTTCTGAGGATCTTTCCAGTCAGAGTATTTGGATTTATAGAATTCGTTGTATTCTTCCGGCTTGATCTTGGATTTTGCTTTTTTCCAGAGCGGGATCATGGAATTCAGTGTTTCATCTTCGTATGTATCAATCGTCTTGTTTTCATCTGTCGGGTCAGGGATGGACTTTGTGACCTGCATGATGATCGGGTAGCGGACATAATCGGAATACTTTTTCACCATATCACGGATCTTGTATTCTTCCAGGTATTCGGAGTACTTCTCATCATCCGTATCTTCTTTCAGATCGATGATGATCTTTGTCCCGATCTCCGGCTTGTCGATCTCGCTGACCGTATAGCCGTCTTCACCCGTGCTGACCCATCTGTAACCCTGTTCGCTGTGCGCGGCACGGGATTCCACTGTCAGTTTGCGGGCAACCATGAACGCGCTGTAGAAGCCGACGCCGAACTGTCCGATAATATCGATGTTCTTGGCGGCTTTTTCCAGCTGTGCCCTGAATTCGGCACTGCCGCTCTTGGCAATCGTACCGAGGTTCTTTTCCATTTCCTCACCGGTCATGCCGATGCCGGTATCTTCGATGATAAGCTGCCGGTCGGTTTTATTTCTTTCAATCCGTATTGTCAGATCTTTCTTGGAGACTTTCTGGGTCTTATCTGTCAGAGAAAGATAGTGTCTCTTGTCCAGCGCATCGCTTGCATTGGAAATAAGTTCACGCAAAAAGATTTCTTTATTTGTGTAAATTGAATTAATCATCAGTTCCAGCAGGCGTTTGGACTCAGCTTTAAATTGTTTCTTTGCCATGTACATAACCTCCTTGGCACTCTGTAGGTGCGACTGCTAAAAGTGTATCACGATGCTGCTGTAAATGCAATATGTGTGAACTGTCACAAATCAGTATGTAATCTCTCCGGGAAATCTGTAAAATAATAAGCATATGAGAACGATACATACGGAAGATATAAAGAAAAGAGTCAGGGAAGCCTGCGGGCAGATGGCACACGTTTACTGTTCTGATATTCTGAAAGCACTGAAGGAAGGCAGGGAAAGAGAAACGGAAGAAAGGTCCGTGATTGCGATGGATATCCTGCTGGAAAATGCGGAGATCGCAGAAAAGGAACAGATCCCGATCTGCCAGGATACAGGAATGGTGATCGCTTTTATAACGATCGGACAGGATGTCAGGATCGAAGGAGGCCTTCTGAAACAGGCGGTTGAAGATGGTGTCATGGAAGGGTACCGGGATTATTATCTCCGGGCATCCGTTGTCAGCGATCCGCTGTTTGACAGGATCAATACCCGCACGAATACCCCGGCAATCATTTACACAGACATAACGGAAGGCGAGGATCTCGTCATCGAACTGATGCAGAAAGGATTTGGTTCCGAAAACATGTCAGCGGTGAAAATGCTGAAACCGGCTGAAGGGATCGAAGGTGTTATTGGTTTTGTGACCGATACGATCAGGAAAGCAGGACCGAATGCCTGCCCGCCGATGATCGTCGGTGTCGGGATCGGGGGAACATTTGATTACGCTGCAGTTCTTGCCAAGAAAGCACTGCTGCACAGTACGGAAGAAGACAATCCGAATCCGCGCTATGCGGCGCTGGAAAAAGAACTTCTGAAAAGGGCAAATGATCTGCGGATCGGACCGATGGGACTGCATGGGAAAACCACAGCGCTGAAGATCAATATCGAGACATATCCCACGCATATTGCCGGACTGCCGTGCGCGGTCAATATCTGCTGTCACGCCTGCAGACATGAAAGGCTGGTGTTCTGATGAAAAAAATAAAGCTTCCCCTGAATGAGGAAGAGATCAAGGATCTCAAAGCAGGTGATGCCGTTCTGGTATCGGGCAAAGTTTACACTGCAAGGGACGCCGCGCATAAACGGCTCCATGAAATGATTCAGAATCATCAGGAACTGCCGATCCCGCTGGAAGGCAGCGCCATTTATTATGTCGGACCGACACCGGCAAAGCCGCCTCATCCGATCGGATCTGCCGGACCGACTACCGCTTCCCGCATGGATGCTTATACACCGGAACTGCTGGATCTCGGTCTGCAGGTCATGATCGGGAAGGGAAAAAGAAACGAAGCAGTCAAAGAGGCAATTATCAGGAATCACGCAGTTTATCTGATTACCTGCGGCGGGGCAGGGGCACTGATCTCGCATTGCATTACCGATGCCAGACCGGTGGCTTTTGAAGACCTTCTTGCAGAAGCGATCGTAGAGCTGTCCGTGAAGGATATGCCTTGTTTTGTGGGTATCGATATCCGCGGAAACGACATCTACGAAGAATAGAAGAACAGTCTTGACTGACGGTCAGTCAAGTATTATGATGTTTCCATGAAAGGAGACGCAGATGCCAGAAGAGAAGGATGTTTCCGGAAGAAGAAATGAATTTGTAGATGCGGCAGAAAAGCTGTTTAAAGAGAATGGAATCGTGGAAACAACGATCAATTCCATTGTCAAAGAAGTAAATGTCGCAAAAGGACTGTTCTATTACTACTTCAATTCCAAGGAAGATGTCATAGAAGCAATCAGCAGCAAATACAATGAAATATTCAATGAAATGATGCGCTTTGCGATGGATCAGGGTGAATATACCCCGAAACTGCATCAGTTTATTGAGAACTGTGTAAATTCGTTCCGGTCTCTGGATGATAAACTGCACGGGGCACAGGAAAACATTGACCTGTCGATCCTGCAGAAAAGATCCAAGGACGAAGCAAAAAGTGTTGCGATCGACGCTTTGACAGAGCTGTTTGAAGAAGGCGTGTCAAGAGGCGAACTGATCATGACACACTGCCGGTATTACGCTGACATACTGATCAGCGGGATCATGGAACTCATTGAAGAACGGCAGGCAACAGACGAAGAGATCAAAGAGATCATTATTGACCTGATAGAAAGGGCAGGAAAGGACTGAAATGGCAGAAGAATTCAACGAGAAACTCAACTCATTTGTAGACAAAGCTTCAAAAATGATTCAGGATGGCAGCAAAAACGTCATCTCCATGCTGGATAAGGAAAAGAACAAGGCTGAGATCCGCGCAGAGATCGGTCATAACGCCCGTGATCTGAGCAAGGCATACGAACAGCTGGGACGTGAATACTGTGCAGCACTTGCCGCAAACAAAACATTCGTCCCGAAGGAATCCGCAATGGAACTGATCCGGTCAAAGGAGAAGGTAATTGAACTCCTGAACGAAAAACTGGATAAACTGGAAGAAAAATAACAGACTTCTGCACATCTGCCTGATCGCAGATGTGTTTTTTTATGAGAAGGCGTAAAATAGAAATATGACGAAGAAAACAATGATGATCATCGCTGCCGTAACGATGCTGGTGGATCATGCGGGACTTGTATTTTTCAATAACATGCCCCTCATGCGCGGTATCGGCAGGATATCGTTCCCGCTGTATGCGTTTATGATCGCGGACGGCTATGCCCATGTCAAAGAGGATCCGGAACGTCTGCGCTTCTATCTGCTCAGGCTGATCCTCCTTGCCCTGATCTCGGAATTGCCGTATGACAATGCTTTTTACGGCGGATTTCCCAACTGGGATCATCAGAATGTAATCTTTACGCTTCTGCTGGGCTTTGCGGCGCTGGCGGTATGCGGGCATTTTCATCTGCCTGTTTACTGCCGTATTCCTGCGGCTCTGGCTGCCGGGTGGATCGCTGAACTTTGTCATACAAGCTACGGTCTGGAAGGCGTGATCTTCATCATGGCGTTTTCTTTCCTTATTGACTTCCAGCCGAAAGAAAAAACTGTGCGGATCATTCTCGGAACAGCTGTGATCTGGTTGTTTTTCATTTTTTCGTATACAAATATGGATCCGTTCCGGTACGGGATCAGATCACTGTATTTTATGTTTGCGAATAATCCCTGGCGGCTGACTGTATTTTCAGCCCCCCTGATACTGGCTTTTTATGAAGGAAAAAAAGGGAACCAGCCACAGTGGTTCCATCTCTGTTATCGCTTATTCTACCCGGTCCATCTGGCGCTGATCTGGGTCGTTTCCCTTCTGATTCAGCATTGAATATACGCATCCGCAGTAGTTCTGCCGGTAGAGATTGTAGGCTTCGCAGATCGCTTTTGATTTCAACTGCCCGTTGTCCTTCTTGAAATCGGAGAAGAAATATCTGGTGTGGCTGAATTCCTTCTGGAGCCGGGCGCCGATCTCGTTGAATTTCTGACTGTCCTTCTGCCGTGAGAAAGTCATGACAGTCGTGAAATAATCGTAGCCGTTCCGGTCTGCCATGGCAAATCCGTACCGCATTCTTTCTTCATAGCAGAAGAAGCAGCGTTTCCATCCTTCCGGATGATCTTTTCCGAAAGACAGGCTTTTCATGAATTCTTCCCCCTGGTAAGGTGTTTCGATCAGGGGGATTTCATTATTCCAGCGCTCTTTCAGATATCTTCTGAATTCCGAAAGGCGCAGATTATATTCTTCTTCCGGCCAGATATTGGGATTATGGAACAGTACAGTGACATCGAACGTATCATGCAGAAAATCCAGCGGCCAGCAGGCACATATAATGCAGCAGGCATGCAGCAGTAATGTCGGTTTCTGCTCTTTTTCCTCCCGTATGCGTTCCATTTCCTTCAGGGCTTCCTGATGGTAGTTGATTTTCGGACTCTGTTTTCTTTCCTGCAGATACTGCCTGAATGCTTCGATTTCATTCATTGGTGATCAACATACAGTCCCCGAACGAGAAGAAACGGTATCTTTCTTCCACCGCTTTCCTGTATGCCTCCATGGTCAGGTCATATCCGGCAAAAGCTGCGATCATCATGATCAGAGTTGATTTGGGCAGGTGGAAATTTGTAATCATACCGTCAATGGTATGCCACTCATACCCGGGGTAGATGAAGAGCTGTGTATCGCCGGTGCATTCGCGGAATTCACCATAGCGGTTCCATACCGATTCCAGTGTACGCACGGAGGTCGTGCCGACAGCGAAGATGCGGCGTCCTTCTTTTTTTGCGGCATTCAGGATATCCGCTGTTTCCTTCGGCATCTGATACATTTCGCTGTGCATGACGTGGTCTTCGATGTTTTCCGTATCCATCGGCCGGAATGTTCCGAGACCGACATGAAGGGTCACGTCTGTGACTGTGACGCCTTTTTCCTTCAGCTGACGGAATACTTCGTCCGTAAAATGAAGGCCGGCGGTAGGCGCGGCTGCGGATCCCCTGATCCGGGCATAAACCGTCTGATACCGTTCCGGATCATCCAGTTTTTCACGGATATAGGGAGGCAGCGGAACATTGCCGAGCTTATCCAGGATCTCGTTGAAAATGCCTGTATAGATCATGCGGAATTTCCGGATGCCTTTTTCCCCGATCTCAACACATTGTGCTCTCAGGATACCGTCACCGAAGGAAACGATTGTATCGGGCTTTACGACTTTGGCATTGCCGACAAGACATTCCCAGATATCGTTTTCTTCCTGTTTCAGAAGGAGGACTTCCACATGGGCACCGGTAATTTCTTTGACGCCGAAAAGACGTGCCGGGATCACACGGGTATTGTTGCGGACAAGGACATCTCCTGCCCGCAGATATTCCGGCAATGAAGAAAATGTTTTATGTTCGATATTGTCGTTATTTTTATGAATGACCATCATGCGTGAGGAAGACCGGTCAGACAGCGGTGTCTGGGCGATCAGTTCAGCCGGAAGATCATAGTCAAAATCACTTGTTTTGGAATA
>CADBPK010000231.1 GCA_902796465.1 uncultured Erysipelotrichaceae bacterium
CGGGCTGATCTTCCAGGGACTGAAGCCGATCTACTGGTCTCCGTTCAATGAAACAGCTGTCGCCGACAGTGAGATCGTATACCGCGATGTCAAGGACGCTACGATCTACCTGGCTTTCCCGGTCGCAGACGGGAAAGGCATCCTTGATGATCAGGATTATTTCGTCATCTGGACAACAACACCTTGGACCATCCCGGCCAACCAGGCAGTATCCCTGAATCCGGATCTTGTTTATGCGGAAGTTCAGACAGAAAAGGGAAAACTGATCTTCCTTGAATCCATGGCAGACCGTCTGCTTGAAAAGTTCAAGCTGGAGAATCAGGGTGTCCTCCGTACATTCAAAGGACGTGAACTTGAGAATATCACATATCACCATGTAGTTCTGGATAAAGACTGTCCTGTCATCGTCGGTGATCATGTTACGGATGAAGACGGTACCGGCTGTGTCCATACTGCCGGCGGTCATGGTCTTGATGACTATTTTGTCCTGCAGAAATACGGAATCGATCCGATCTGCACAGTGGATGAAAAGGGTTATATGAACGAAGAAGCCGGCAGTGTATGCCAGGGTCTCTTCTTCGAGGACTGTTCCAAAAAGATCATCACCATGATGAATGAAAAGGGCTTTCTGCTGGCTGTTGAAAGCATGGTTCACTCCTATCCGCATGACGACCGTCTGAAGAAAAAGGTCATCTTCCGTGCTGCCAAGCAGTGGTTCTGCTCTATCGACAAGGTTCGTACAGAAGTTCTGGACCAGATCCAGAATCATGTTACATGGCATAACGAATGGGGCCAGATCCGCATGTACAACATGATCAAGGACCGCGGTGACTGGTGTATTTCAAGACAGCGTCTGTGGGGCGTGCCGATCCCGATCATCTATTGTGAAGACGGTACACCGCTCATGGAAAAGGAAGTATTTGACCATATCGCCGATCTGTTTGAAGAATACGGCTCCAATGTTTGGTTTGAAAGAGACGCAAAAGGTCTTCTGCCGGAAGGCTATACAAACGAAAAATCTCCGAACGGAGTATTCACAAAGGAATCCGACATCATGGACGTATGGTTTGATTCCGGTTCCTCCTGGAATGAACTGGAAGCACGCGGTGGAGAATATCCGTGCGATATCTACTTCGAAGGTTCCGATCAGTACCGTGGATGGTTCAATTCTTCCATGATCGTCGGCGTGGCAGTCAAGGGAGGAGCGCCGTACCGCGAAGTTCTTTCCCATGGCTACGTTGTTGACTCGAAGGGTGAGAAGATGTCCAAATCGGTCGGAAATGTTGTAAACCCGATGGATATCATCAACCAGAACGGTGCTGATGTATTCAGGCTCTGGGCTATGACATCCGACTTCAAGGCAGACCTGAAGCTTGGCCCGTCCAATATCAAGCAGGTATCCGACCAGTACAGAAAGATCCGCAATACATTCCGTTTCCTGCTCGGCAATATCAATCCGTCTGACTTTGATCCGAAGAAGGATATGCTGCCGTATGAAGAACTGGAGAAGGAAGACCGTTACATCCTCGTCCAGCTGAATGATGTTGTGAAGGAAGTCCGTGCAGATGTTCTGGCATATGATTATGTAGCTGCCAACAAAGCTCTCATGAACTTCATGGTCAATGAACTGAGTTCCTATTACTGTGATTTCACAAAGGATATCCTGTACTGCAGCGGTGCTGATGACCGCAGAAGAAGACAGGTACAGACAGTTTACTGGCAGTCTGTTGACAAGCTGGTAAGGCTCTGGGCGCCGTTCCTTGCTTATACGGCAGAGGAAGTATGGAGTCACTTCAGCGATGATGCAGAACCTTCCGTACATTACATGAGCTATCCGGAAGTTGAAGAATACGCAGACGCTGAAGAACTGAAGGAAGTATTCGGCAAACTGCTGAAGGTCCGTTCCGAAGTCAACAAGGCGCTGGAAAATGCGCGTAACGATAAGATGATCGCATCCGCACAGGAAGCATGCGTTACTCTGGCATGCAGCGATGAGGAAAAAGAACTGCTTGAAAAGACACTCGGAAACAGCCTTGGCCAGTGGCTGATCGTTTCCAAAGCCGTCCTTGTCAGCGGCGAAGGAAATGTTGAAGTATCCAGAGCTGCCGGCACAAAGTGCCCGAGATGCTGGAATTACAGCGAAGAAGCAGATGAAAACGATCTTTGTCCAAGATGCCACAGCGTCATGGCAAAAATGATCACACGCTGACAGAACATAAGAAAACCTCTGTTGTAATGAACAGAGGTTTTTTCATGCTCAGAGATTGAACAACATGTCCTCATAAAGAGGAAGTTTATAGAATTCCCTGGAAGCGATCTCTTCATATGAATCTATAACAGCTCTCACATCATCCATCAGCGGTCGGACTTTATAATAGATGTCTTTTCCGTTTGCAAAGATATTGGTTCCGGAAATTGCTTTTTCAAATCCGGCACTGAGTGCTGTGACCGCAGTATCCAGGCTGTCGATCATTTCCGAGAGTTTTGCGGTCCGTGCCTTTACGAACTTCGGCGCTGTCTTGCCGGCGCTGTTCAGGGCATTTGCGTAGAAGTTCAGTTCTGCCGTCATGGCCGGAAGAACTTCCTTTTTAGCCATTTCGATCAGAGTGCGCACTTCAATGCCCATGATGGCGTTGTAACGTTCGCCCAGGATCGTCTTGTTTGCGCTGAGCTCCTTCTCGGAATAGATGCCCAGTTTTGTGAACAGTTCAACAACAGCCGGTGCGGAAAGAACATCCACAGCTTCAATAAAGGACTTGACGGAAGGAAGACCTCTTCTTTCCGCTTCCTTGATCCATTCCTCACTGTAACCGTCGCCGGAGAAAAGCACACGCTTGTGGTCGTGGATGATATTCCGGCAGATCTCCAGCGCTTTTTCCCTGACATCCTGCAGGTATTTGATGCCGTCAAGCTGATCCGCGATCTCGTTGAGGGCTTCTGCCATGATGGCATTCAGGACCGTGTTCGGGAAAGATGAGGACATGGAAGATCCCAGCATACGGAATTCGAATTTGTTGCCGGTGAAGGCAACCGGGCTCGTCCGGTTCCTGTCAGCGTTATCATGCGGGATGTAGGCAAGATGGGAAACAGGATTGAAGTCTGTCTTGTCCTTCAGTTTGCTTCCGGTATTCTTGCCTTTATAGATCGAATACAGAATGTCTTCGATATAACTGCCCAGATAGATGGAGATGATAGCAGGCGGGGCTTCGTTGGCACCGAGACGGTGATCGTTTCCGGCACAGGAAGCACTGAGCCGCATCAGGACAGGGTAGGTGTCCACTGCTTTGATAAACGCGCAGATGAAGACAAGGAAACGAATATTCTCGCTTGGCTTGTCACCCGGCGCGAACAGATTCTGTCCGTCATCCGTCACGATGGAATAATTGTCGTGCTTGCCGGAACCATTGATGCCGGCAAACGGTTTTTCATGTAAAAGGCAGGCAAGTCCATGCTTGGCGGCTGTCTTCTTGAGAATATCCATCGTCAGCTGGTTCTGATCTGCGGCTACGTTTCCGGCGCAGTATACAGGCGCCAGTTCAAACTGGCCCGGAGCGACTTCGTTATGTTCGGTTTTCGCGTAGATGCCGAGTTTCCATAATTCCCCGTTGACTTCCTTCATGAATGCGGAGACCCTTGTGGGAATGGAACCGAAATAATGATCATCCAGTTCCTGCCGTTTTGGGGCTGCTGTTCCGAACAGGGTCCTTCCCGTCAGCCGGAGATCCAGACGGCGGTCAAAGTATTTTTTATCGATCAGGAAATATTCCTGTTCCAGACCTACGGAAATATTGCAGGATTTTACATCCTTGTCACCAAGCATATTGACGACACGGGTACTTGCTTTGCTTAAGGCGTTGATCGATTTGAGAAGTGGTTCCTTGCGGTCCAGTGCCTCACCTGTATAGGAAACGAATACAGTCGGGATACATAAAACATTATCGCGGACAAATACCGGGCTCGTTACATCCCAGTATGTATAGCCTCTGGCTTCAAACGTAGCCCTTAAGCCGCCGCTCGGAAAACTGGACGCGTCCGGTTCGCCTTTGATAAGCATCTTTCCGGAGAAGCGCCGGATCGGCTGTCCGTTCGCACCGGGCTCGATAAACGCATCATGCTTTTCTGCTGTACCGCCGGTCAGAGGCTGGAACCAGTGCGTAAAATGAGTGGCTCCTTTTTCCATGGCCCATTGCTTCATCGCATGTGCGATCGCATCCGCAGTATGCCGGTCGAGCATTTCCTCGTTGGCAACGGATTTTTTCCATGCTTTGAAAACAGGTTTCGGAAGCATTTCTTCCATATCCTGTTCGCTGAAGATCATTTCACCGAAAGAATCATATTGCTTTTCCATGATAAGCCTCCTTTTATATATGAAAAAGTGTAGGAGTATCTTTGTGCTATGTCAATTAAAAATCAGAAAAATAATAAAAAACTGAAAAATAATAAAAAAAACGAAGAAAAAAACCGGATAAAATAAAAAAATCCAGATTTTTTTAATGAAATCCAGATTTTTTTTGAATACTTTTAATATTCGATCTTTTTGAACTGTTCCCACGGGAGATCCGGCTTGCCGAAATGACCGTAATTGACAGCCTTGTGATAGATTGGCTTTCTGAGATCCAGTTCCCTGATGATATTGGATACCCGGAAGTCAAAATTCTGTTCGATGATACGGAGCAGTTCATCATCGCTGAAACGTCCTGTTCCGTAGGTCTCAATATGCAGGGAAAGCGGTTCTTTCCGCCCGATCGCGTAGGACAGCTGCAGAAGGCATTTGCCGCACAGTCCGTTGGCCACGAGGTTGCGGCATACATATCTTGCGTAATAGGCAGCTGAACGGTCAACTTTTGTCGGATCCTTGGAAGAGAAGCATCCGCCGCCGATCGGTGCATATCCGCCGTAGGAATCTACGACGATCTTTCTTCCGGTCGTGCCGGAATCCCCGAAACTGCCGCCGACGATAAAGCTGCCGGACGGATTGATCAGGAATTTCGTGTCAGCGTCGATATATGCCGGATCGATGACCGGCAGGATCACTTCATTCAGGATCAGGTCATGGAGCTCTTCCTGTGAGATCTCTGCCGTATGCTGGGTGGAGACGACCACAGTATCCACACGGACAACTTTGTCATCATCATATTCAGCGGTGACCTGTGTTTTTCCGTCCGGTTTCAGACGCGGATCCTTTCTGCGTACTTCTTCCAGTCTGGCTGCCAGTTTATGCGCACAGTCGATCGCAAAGGGCATATAATTGTCCGTTTCACTGCAGGCATACCCGAACATGATGCCCTGGTCGCCGGCCGCGACGGAATCCTGATCAACAGCGTCATTGATCTCCGCGGACTGTCTGCTGATTTTGAGCAGGACATTATACTTTTCATCATAGCCGATATCCCGGATCACTTTGCGTGCAATGGCTGCATAATCAAGATCTGCTTTTGTATTGGCTTCACCGTAGATGAGGACGAAGTCGTCCTTGATGGTCGCTTCCACAGCCATGTGGCTGTCCGGATCCTGTGCCAAAGCCGCATCCAGGATGTGATCCGCGATGGAATCGCAGACCTTATCGGGATGTCCGCTGGTAACGGATTCCGAGGTAAAAAATACTTTAGACATAAAATAAAAACTCCTTTCTGTCTATCACGCAAGGAGCCTCAATAAAATACTGTCTTACTTTATCGATGTCAGCGGAACCACCTTACTTGTGCAGGTTGGTATGGGATCACAGAGCTGACTCTCTTCCCCAATTCGTGATAAACGTATAAGTATTTAAGCATTATCATGCATAAATGTCAATAAATATTAAACAATTCCGGAATGAGAATACGCTGAAACATGCTATAATGCATTAACAGGACATTATATATGAACTATAAAAACCTTCCGGAAGAAACAAAAAACAGAATACAGGCATATACCATATCAGGATGTGCTGTCGTTTTATTCTATTTGATCCTTCAGCATATTCCGGAATTTGCTTTTGTTTTCGGCAAACTCTGGAGTGCTCTTTCGCCGTTTGTTTTCGGTCTGTGTTTTTCCTTTATCCTTGTGCCGCTGCGCAATATCGTGGAAAATGACTGGCTCAGACGCTTTGAATGGAAAAAGACTACCAAAAGAAGGGTTGCGGTTGCGGTTTCCATGATCGTACTGCTGCTGATCCTGACTTCCTTCTTCTCGATCCTCATTCCGCAGCTGATCGACAGTGCTTCCCGCCTGGCTTCAGCGCTGGATGATTATTTCCGGTCTGTGCAGGAATTCATCATCAGGATCAACGGAAATCATACCGAACTTGCGGAATATCTCAATAAAATACTGGATCTGCTCAGGGATCAGCTTGGTACATGGCTGACCGATGCTCAGGGCGGTCTGAACAAGATCGTTTCCTATTCTGTCACCGTTGTGAGTACGGTACTGAATTTCTTTATTGGTCTGATCCTTGCGGTATATCTTCTGCTGGATCAGGAAAAGTTTACACTGCAGTTCAAAAAGATGACCTATGCCCTGATCCCGAAGAGTTTTGCGGACAAGATCATGTATGTGCTCAGCCTGACCGGCCGCATGTTCAACCGGTTTATCTTCGGAAAAGCGCTGGATTCCCTGATCATCGGCATTCTGTGCTATGTAATCGTCTCACTGATGGGACTGCCGTATACGGCACTGATCGCAGTCGTGATCGGATTTACAAATATGATCCCTGTATTCGGGCCGTTCCTCGGCGCAATTCCGTGTATTTTCATCCTGTTCATCATCAATCCGCTGCAGGCACTTGAGTTCACGGTATTCATACTGATCCTCCAGCAGATCGACGGCAATATCATCGGCCCGTATATTCTCGGCGATTCACTGGGGCTTCCGAATGTCTGGGTCATCTTCGCAATCATCGCGGGCGGCGCCCTGTTCGGAATACCCGGAATGTTCATCGGTGTGCCGATCTTCGCAGTAATCTATATTCTGCTCAGAGGCTTCATCAACAAGCAGCTGGAGCGAAAACATCTGGATACGGAAAAATTATAAGCAGTTGAAAAAACTGCTTTTTAAAAGCTGTCATTTTCATGACAGCTCAGTAAAAATACGGGAAGGGCGGTGCTTCCGCCATCTGTACTTTTTTAACTTCCGGAACTTCATCGATCAGCAGTGCTTCGATCCCGTCCGTCAGCGTGGCGTCGATTGCCATACATCCGGCACAGGCACCCAGCATCTGCACGGTGACGATGCCGTCTTTATAATCTACCAGTTCAACGTCTCCGCCGTCAGCCTGAATATAGGGACGGATCTTGTTTATTGTATGTTCGATTCGCTCCAGAACATCTTTTTCATTTGCTTCACTCATACGTAGCCTCTTTTCTTACAGTAAATAGTGGAATATGGATGCGATACCGCAGCCGAGGATAATACCGGCAATCACCTCGCTCCACCGGTGTCCGAGAACGTCCTTCAGTTTCACGTCATAGATCGGATCTTCAAACTCGGTATGCAGGGCATCCTGTACATCCTTGACTAATTGTTGCGTAACTTTGACATTCTGTCCACTATAATACCTCACATTTGCCGCATCATAGATCACGATGACGGCAAGCGTAAGCGCAATCGCGAAGAGAGGTGACCGGAACATCTCCTGCAGTCCAACAGACAGCGCAAGCGCACTGACGAGGGCGCTGTGCGAACTCGGGAAACCGCCGGAAGAGAATGCGAGCTCCAGCCGCCATTTCCGTGTTTTTGCATAATGTATAATCGGTTTCATAGCCTGGGCGATAATAGCGGATATGATCGCAGACCAGAAAGGGTACATTTCTCTGAATAACATAAATAAACCTCGGTTTAAAGTATATCATATAATTTAAACTGTGGTATACTTGCTGAGAAAGAGAAAAAATCTTATGAATTACAGAACAGGACAGGTAGTTGAAGGAAAAATTACGGGAATACAGCCTTACGGGGCATTTGTTTTTCTGGATCATAATACAAGCGGCCTCATCCACATCTCCGAGATCAGCGACGGTTATGTACGGGATATAACGGATTATGTACAGGTAGGGGAAACAGTGGAAGTCAAGATCATCGATTATGACGCGAAAATGCATCAGGCAAAGCTTTCCCTGAAGGCACTGCACAGGACTTACGCGAGAACCAGGAAAAAGCAGAATACAGGCAAGGCGGCTCTGCCGACGATGAAGATCGGCTTCCAGTCGATCGCTGCTGAGATGGACAACTGGATCCGTGATGCGGAGAAAACGATTATCAAAGATACCGGAACAGAATAGGCAGTCGGAAAGAGACTGCTTTTTTTCGGTTATCTCTTGGAAATTAGCGGATGTAATAATAAAATTAAAGAAGGAAAGAAAGCAGATAATAAACTGCTGATCGTAGAAATAGGAGGAAATAATATGATCAAATGGACAAACCTCGATGAGCTTGCTTCTTATAAGGAACTGGAAGCTCTCCCGCGCGTTGATCTCCCGGCCGTCATGGCAGGAGAAGGCGGCGCAGAACGTGTTAAGAAGTACAGCGCACCGATGGCTGAAGGCCTGGTTTATAATTATGCGGCGAAGGCAGTCGATGATAAGATCCTGGAAACACTGGCAAAACTCGCAGAAGAGGCACAGCTGCTCGAAAAATATGAAGCACTGTATAACGGCGAAGTCGTCAATACAGGTGAAAAGCGCCGTGTCCTGCATCAGCTCTGCAGAGGACAGCTTGGTGAAGACGTGATCGCGGACGGCGGCAACAAGCGTGAATTCTATGTCAAACAGCAGACAAGAATTGCGGCATTTGCCAAGAAAGTTCATGACGGCGAGATCACAAACGCAGCAGGCGAAAAGTTCACAACTGTTGTACAGATCGGTATCGGCGGCAGTGACCTCGGTCCGCGTGCAATTTACATTGCACTTGAAAACTGGGCTAAGAGATACAACACACTGAAGATGCAGGCAGCGTTTATCTCCAACGTTGACCCGGATGATGCGGCAGGCGTTCTGGGCAATATCGATGTCGCACATTCACTGTTTGTTCTGGTATCCAAATCCGGTACAACTCTGGAAACACTGACAAATGAATCCTTTGTCAAGAATGCACTGAAAGAAGCAGGTCTGGATCCGGCTAAGCATATGATCGCCGTAACCAGCGAAACATCCCCGCTCGCAAAGAACGAGGGCTATCTGGATGCGTTCTACATGGATGATTATATCGGCGGACGTTATTCTTCCTCTTCTGCAGTAGGAGGAGCAGTTCTGTCACTGGCATTCGGTCCGGAAGTATTTGCGGATTTCCTCGCAGGTGCTGCCGAAGCGGATAAGCTTTCCAAGGAAAAGGATCTCCTGAAAAATGCCGCAATGCTCGATGCACTGATCGGTGTCTATGAGCGCAACGTAACAGGTTTTGAGAATACAGCAGTTCTGCCGTACTCCCAGGCACTGGCACGTTTCCCGGCACATCTCCAGCAGCTGGATATGGAATCCAACGGCAAATCCGTCAACCGTTTCGGTGATCCGGTCAATTATCCGACAGGACCGATCATCTTCGGTGAACCTGGCACAAACGGCCAGCATTCCTTCTATCAGCTCCTCCATCAGGGAAAGAACATTGTACCGATGCAGTTTATCGGATTCAAAAATTCCCAGATCGGAACTGACGTGGATATTCAGGGCAGCACAAGCCAGAAGAAACTCTGCGCTAACGTTGTAGCTCAGATTATTGCTTTTGCATGCGGCAAAGACGATGACAATAACAATAAGAAATTTGCGGGCAACCGTCCTTCAAGCATTATTATCGGAAAGCA
>CADBPK010000232.1 GCA_902796465.1 uncultured Erysipelotrichaceae bacterium
ACATTCTCCAGGCCTTTGATCTCGGATATCTTTTTCTCCAGTTTGGCAGCGCAGTTGGCACAGTCAATACCTGTAATTGAGAAACGATAGGTAGCTTTCTCTTCATGTTCATGGTTATGTTCGTGCTCATGATGATGTTCATGTTCATGGGAGTGGTCTTCATGATCGTGGTGATGTCCATGATGGTCATGATGCGCGTGATGATGCAGCTCCACGGCATATGACAGGCTGATCTCCGGCTCTTCTTCGATCATCGCGATCAGATACTGCTCTGCCTCCAGATATTCCCTGTCATGGTATACGATCTGAAGCTTTTCGCTTTCCCAGTCAATTTCCGCTTCATCGATCCATTCGGTCTGACGGATCTTTGCTGCGATCTCTTCTGCGTGTTCCGCAGTTTTGATTCCATGAATCCTGTATTCCTGGCGTTCCATATAATCACCTCATTTGAACAACTATTCAACTATTATACTATGCCTCCGTATGCATGGTGTCAATATGAAAAACAAAGAAAAAACAAGTCTGAGACTTGCTTATCCAGTAATAACGCGGCAGATCTCATCCACTGTTTCCAGAGGCAGATCCGCATACATCGGCAGCGTCAGTACCTGCCCTGCCAGCTTCCTGGCAACAGGTGTCTGTGACGCGTCGTAAATATCTTTATAGCATGTCATATCCGTTGTCAGCGGATAGAAGTATTTTCTGGCTCCGAAATCGTTTTCCCTGAGTTTCTGAAATACTTCATCACGGGAATAGCGGTAACCGGAAAAGAACACCGGGTAATAGCAGTAATTAGGCTGGACATCCTTCTGAAGCTCATTGACTGTGATGCCTTCAATTCCCTTCAGATGAGAATCGTATCTTTCCGCAACTGCCTTCCGCTTCGCGACCTCGCCGCTGAAGTGACGGAGATTGCAGATGCCCATAGCTGCCTGGAATTCATTCATCTTGGCATTCCCGCCGACCGCGCAGCAGTCTTCGGTTCCGTGGATACCGAAATTCTTGGCGTCATTCAGCTTCTGGATCAAGCTGTCATCCGCGAAGGATACAGCTCCGCCTTCAATGGTATTGAATACTTTTGTCGCATGGAAACTGAACATCGAAGCGTCCCCGAAGCAGCCGGAGCTGACGCCCTTGTATTTCACACCGAATGCATGCGCTGCGTCATAGATCACTTTCAGGTTATGTTTTTTTGCTATAGCGGCGATCTTTTCCACATCGCACAGATTGCCGTATACATGCACCGGTACGATCGCCACGGTACGTTTTGTGATCAGGCTTTCTATCTGATCCGCATCGATGGTGTAATCTTTCTCGTTCACATCACAGAACACAGGTTTCAGCCCGTTGCGCACGATCGCGTGTGTCGTGGAGATGAACGTAAACGGTGTTGTAATAACTTCACTTCCCTCCGGAAAATTAAAAGCATGGATGGCTGCTTCCAGGGCGAGATGCCCGTTCGTGAACAGCGTGACATGGTTACAGCCGAAAAATTCCGTCAACTGTTTTTCCAGTGTCTGATGCTTAATCCCCATATTCGTCAGATGATGGGAATCCCAGAGTTCCCTGATCTCTTCACAGTATTCTTCAAAATCCGGCATGGATGATCTTGTAACATTTATTCTCATGAAAGCCTCCGCGTGGAAATCATATAAATTATAGAGCATTCACTGCTTTTTTTCAGTATAATTTACAAGGAAGAGAATGTGTATGAAACAGAAAAAAATACTGATACTCGGTGCCAATCCCGAGACTGTAAGCCTGATCAGAAAAGCACAGGAAATGGGCTTTTATACGGTTGTGACCGATTATAACCCGGATGCCTATGCCAAAAAATTCGCCGATCAGGGATTGAATATCAACGCTGTCGATGTAGATGCCCTGGAAGCCTGGGCGCTCAAAGAAAAACCGGACGGCATCCTTGTAGGTGTAGCGGAGGCGCTGCTGCCGGCATACTGCGAACTGTGCAGACGTCTGAACAAACCCTGCTATTCCACGAAGGAAGTATTCGACCTGATGGTCCGCAAGGATTTTTTCAAGGATGCCTGCAGAAAATACAATGTACCTACGATCCGGGAATTTGATCCGGATAAAAAAGAAGAGATCATCTATCCCGTGATCGTCAAGCCGGTAGACAGCTGTTCCTCCAAAGGCATCAGCGTATGCCGGAACGAAAAGGAACTGGAGGAAGCCATTCAGTACGCGCTGTCGTATTCCGCTTCCGGAAAGTACATCATCGAAGAATTTATGACCGGGGACGAAGTGATCTCCTATTACGTTATGCAGGACGGGAATCCCATATTCGTTGGCATGTGCGACCGTTATACCGCCCGTGTCAATGATCATTCGGCACAGCTGCCGAATGCCTATATCTTCCCTTCCCGCTACATCGATTCCTATATCGAACACAGCGATGAAGCGATCCGGAATATGATCCGTGCCCTGCATCTGGACAACGGTTCCATCTTTTTCCAGTGCTTTGTGGACAAAGACGGCATCGTCCGCGCATACGAACCGGGCTACCGCCTGAACGGTGCGCAGGAACATCTGATCCTTTCAAAGGTATCCGGCATTGACGCCAAGGAGATCTATATCAACTATGCGGTCACCGGCAAAGTCAGCGACAGGGATCTTTCCCTGCTGGGCAATCCGAAGCACAAAGAAATTTGCTGCAAGCTTTCACCGCTGGTCAGACTGGGTAAGATCAGATCCATTGAAGGGCTGCAGGAAATCGCGGCGCTCAGGGATGTCGTATCCGTTAACCCGAGTTATGAAGACGGTGACACTGTCACCGGTGAAGGTACTTTGAAACAGATCGTCTGCCGCTTCTTCATCGTCAGCGAATCCAAAGAAGATCTCATTCATACGATCGAGGAGATCTACCGGCTGCTGAAAGTGACGGACGAAGACGGCGAAGATATGCTGATCGGATATTTTGATACGGATCTGATCCGCAGCCGTTATTAATGGAGGCATTTATGAATTCTAATATTGCATTGATCGGACTCGGTGCGATCGGCGCACCGATCGCGCATAAACTGTTTCAGACTTACGGCTCCCGTTTCGGTGTCGTGCTGAGCGGGGAACGCCGGGAAGACTTTGAAGCGAATGATGTCCGGATCAACAGCGAACCGTTCACGCCTTCCGTCTTTTCTTCAAAAGAGGAAGCGGATGACAACATTGAACTGCTGATCCTGTGCATCAAGAACTATGACCTGAAATCCTCCCTGCCGGATGTGCAGAGGATCGTCGGAAAGAATACTGTGATCCTGCCGCTGCAGAACGGCATCGCCGCGTTCCGTTTCTACCGGGAACAGTTTCCTGAAAATATCGTGATCGAAGGATTCGTACAGGGTCCCAACACAGAGATCAACGGATATGAATATGTCTATTCCAATCCCGGTGCCGTGCATATCGGTACAAGCACCGAAGCATGGAAAGATACCGCCGTGCATGTCTATGAACTGCTGAAAAACGCAGGCATCGATATTACATTTGAAGAGAACATCAAAAAGAGAGTCTGGAAAAAATGGATGCTGAATGTAGCGGGGAACAGCGTTACGGCATTGACCGGCGCGGACTATTCCCTGTTCAAGATCTACCGGGACCTGCAGATCATCTGTGAAAAAGCCATGCAGGAATTCCTGACAGTCGCCCATGCGGAAAATGTGGATCTGACAGAAAAGGACATCCAGGATACCATGGACTACTATATTTCCTACCTCGGCGGGAAAAAGACCAGTATGCTGGTGGACGTACTGAATGAAAGAAAAACAGAAAACGATTATCTGGCCGGAACGATCCTGCAGATCGCAGCCCAGCACGGCATTGAATGCCCGATCATCAGTACCCTTTACTACCTGATGGAAGTCAAGGAAGAAGTATATATGGAAAAGAAAGGTGTGATAGCTATGAAGAGTATCTTTACCGAAGGCGTGGAATACAGCGATGCCCTGCGCGTCCACATGAATGATATCGTTGGAAAAATGGAAAGCAAAGAATTTGCCGAAAAGATCAATAAGGAACATATGACAGATGAGCTCCAGGCACATCTGCAGTATGTGACAGAGAATTCCGGATACTATAAACATCTGAAAAAAGATGTACTGAAACTGACGGATTTCCCGGTCATGAACAAAACGCTGCTGAACGAAAACTATAATGACATCCTGATCCATTCCTTTGACCGGATCAAGACCCACAAGATGCATACAAGCGGATCAACAGGCATTCCGTTTACCGTTGTGCAGGATCTGGCAAAGAGAGAACGTCATCTGGCAGACCTGAAATATTTCGGCGCGCTGGCCGGATACGCGGATCACGATCCGATGTGCTATCTGCGAGCCAAGCCGACAGCCACCCCTGCCCAACAGGAACGCGACAATATCTGGCAGCTGGATATCACGAATCTCAGTGCCCGCAACCTCACGGATTACTACCATGTCATGGTGGAGAAAAAATGTACAGCGCTGATCGCCTATCCTTCCACGCTGGAAACTGCTGTCACATACTGGTCAAAGCATTTCAAGAATGATTCCTGCATCCGCACGATCATTTCCACATCCGAGACCCTGACGGATGAAGTACGCGATAAGCTGCATGCATTCTTCGGGGAGACAGTCGGCATCTATGCCAGATATTCCAACACCGAACAGGGTATTCTCGGTCAGGAATACGGCGAAAACGGCGTATACCGCCTGAACTGGGCAAGCTATTATTTCGAGATCCTGAAACTGGAATCCGATGAACCGGCAGAGGACGGTGAACTGGGCAGGATCGTGATCACGGATATCTACAACAAGGCATTCCCGATGATCCGTTATGACACAGGCGATGTCGGCATCATGAAAGTATTGGCGGAAGATGAGCTTCCGGTCATTACCGATCTGTTCGGCAGAAGAATGGATCTGATCTATGACGTGAACGGCGAAGTCGTTTCACCGTTCCTGCTCTGCCGTACGATGCGTCTGACAAGCGGGATCGAGCAGTGGCAGTTCATCCAGGAAGACAAAACGAATTACACGCTGAAGATCACGACCAATGACGGCAGCCGTCCGACACTGGACAAGGAAATGGAAGACTTCCATAGAACACTGGGAGAAGGATCCCATGTTGTGATCGAATACGTCCAGGAGATCCCGGTCATGAACTCCCTGAAGAGAAAACTGATCGTCTCCAATCTCAAATAAAGGAGCTCACGATGAAAACACTCAGAGAAGAAGCTTTCTATCTGGAAGATGTTGAAACCAACCGCGGCATGATCGCCCACCAGCTGGAAGAAACCATGACCGTCATGGATGATCCCTCCTGCGGCATCCGGGAGAACAGGCTGAATGAACTGCTGATGCACGCTGTCACATTTTCTGATTTCTATAAACCATACGCGGACTACAAGTCCCTGTATGACTTCCCGGTCGTGAACAAGACGATCCTGAAAGAGCATATGGAAGAAAATACCGTATCCTATCTCGCGGACAGAAAGGATTCGGTCAAAAGAAAAACCAGCGGTTCCACCGGCACGCCATTCGGTGTCCCCTGGGATCACAGAAAATGGAGCAAGGCTGCCGCTGACCTGAAGTACTTCTCCTATATGGCAGGTGCGGGATTCTCCGGCAGGATCGTCCAGATGGTCGTCCTGCATAACAAACTGCCGCTTGCCCAGCAGATCAAAACAAATGTCTATTATGTCTATGCGGACTATCTCGATGACGAGAACTGTCTGCGTATGTATAAGGAGATCGAGGAACTGAACCCTATCCTCCTGATCGGTACCGCTTATATCCTGGATGCCCTGGCAGATTACCTGGTAAGACATCCGGAACTGAAGACTTCCATCCATCTCAACGGCATCGTCCCGACAGCCCAGGCTGTGGATGAAAAGACAAAAAAGACCCTGCGTGAATTCTACCAGGCGCCTGTTTACTGCAGATACCGCTGTGAGGAAGTCGGCGCCATTGCCATCGAAGACGGCACAGGCAACGGATACCGCCTCAACGAAGCCAGCCTGTTTGTAGAGATCCTGAAAATGGACAGCGATGAGCCGGCAGAGGAAGGCGAGATCGGCAGAGTGGTAATTACGGACTTCTTCAGTCATGCCTTCCCGATGATACGTTATGATATCGGCGACCTGGCTTCATATAAGACCGTGGACGGGAAAATGTACCTGAATGAACTCGTCGGCAAGGCAAACGACCTGCTGTACGCAACAGACGGAACACCTACCTCCCCGACCATGTACCGCTTCTTCATGTACAACTACTTCACTGTCAAGCAGTATCAGATCATCCAGAATACCTTGAAGGACTTCGTCATGATCCTGAATACGACAGATCATTCCCTGGAAGCGGATATTACGGAAAAGATGAAGGAGATCTTCGGCGATGATATGAACCTGACATTTGAGTATGTCGATGAGATCCCGAAGCTCAGGAGCGGAAAGACCCGCATCTCCGTCTGCAATATTCAGTTCTAACAGTCAAACAGGCTGTCCTTAACGGACAGCCTGTTTTTCATGATACGCACATAGCGGCATGACGGCGGGAACGTACTGCTGTTTGGCATCATGCGGACTCTTTTGAAAGAAAACGCGGATAGCTTAGATCCATCAGGAATGCACCTGTCGTTGCGGTAATCAGGATGGCCAGAACAGCTACGGACAGAATGATCTTTCCGCAGGGAAGACCGGCCGCAAGAGGAACTGAACCGATCGCTGCCTGGACTGTGGCTTTTGGCAGATAAGCAAAGACACAATACAGTTTTTCCCTGTTCGTAAGCTTTGTGCCGAGCAGGCAGAGCCATACACCTAAGGATCGGATCACAAGCGCCAGAAGGATCATGATCACTGCCATAAAACCGGCAGAAAGTGTATATCGTATATCAACCGCAGCGCCGACAAGGACGAACAGGATCACTTCCGCAGCCAGCCATAGTTTTCCGAATTTATCAGAAAGGCGTTTTGAAACAAAACCGGTACTGTAGATCCTCAGCGCACAGGCCATACTCATGACTGCCAGAAGACCCGATACGGCGACAATACCGCTCAGCCATGTTTCAACAGACATCAGCAGGAAAGCAATGCCCAGGACGACGATCACTTTCATGCTGTTGCGGATATGCCGTTTTTTCATATACGCACTTTCAAAGAACAGTCCAAGTGCACAACCGGTAATGATGCCGAGAAGAATGCCGAGAACAATAGAAACGGGAATATCGATCAGTCCCATAAAATCTGTATTTCCGCTTACCGCCATGCCAAGGAAAGAAGTAAACAGGACGATCACGAAAATATCATCACACGATGCCCCGGCAAGAATCATCTGCGGAATGGACTTTTTTGTCCCATAGCCTGTTTCGATCAGATGCACCATCCTTGGTACAACGACTGCCGGCGAAACAGCAGCCAGAACTGCACCCATCAGAGCAGCTTCTACCCCTGTTACCGGCAGAAGGAGCGGTGCGAACAAGGTATACGCTGCCAGTTCAAATGAAGCAGGAACAAACGAAAGCAGAACTGCAGGACGGCCGACCTGTTTCAGATCGGCAAGATCCAGCGAAAGACCTGCTTTGATCAGAATGATGATCAGGGCAATCTTTCTGAGATCACCGGAGATGGATAGAATAGACGGATCAAGAAGATCAAGAACAAACGGTCCCAGAAGGATACCGGTGAACAGCATACCGACGATACGCGGAAGACGCAGCCGGCTGGCGACCGCAGCCAGTGAAAGACCGACAAGAAAGATAAGCGCAAGAGATGTCAGCATATACAGGTTCCTCCTTTTCCCCCAATTGCAGAAAAGCTGATGCCTTCTGCGGGTATACACTCACAGAAGTCATCAGCTTAATAAGCGGTTTAGGTTGCCCATGGGAGAACTTCATTCCCATATCTGTAATATCATATGTTCCAAAAGAAATCAATATGTACGGCAGACCGGTCATGAATACCGCAGTATTCCGGATGCCTTTTTATCTGCGTATAAACTTTTTTACTGTATCCAGTATATAGTTATAGCTTTCCGCCTGGAATATTCTGGATTCGAAATAATAGATCAGGACTCCCGTCACGATCTGCAGAACGAGAATGACGATCGTCGGCAGCGGCAGATACTGAATGAAATATACACAGACTGCCATCACCAGTGCCATGCCGAGAGACGGCAGGATATCCTTCAGCTGTTCCAGATAACCGTAATTCAGCAGCTTACGGTTCGGCCAGGAGTTGATGATCTGGCAGGCAACACTTGTAAAGAACAAGCTGTATGCCATGGCTTTTACGCTGATGAACATCGTACATACCAGTGCTGTCAGTCCTACCAGTTTCTTCAGAACTTCGAGGATCAGGTACAGATCACTTCTTCCCATTGCCTTGATCGCATTCAGGTTCGCTGTATGGATAGGATAGAATGCATAGGAGAAACAGTACATCCGCAGGAAGAATACACAAGGCAGCCATTTATCTGTCAGCAGTAGCCGCACAAACGGTGTCGCACATGCCGCCAGACCCATCATCATCGGCCACATAATATAGGATGAAACGGAAATGGCGCGCCGGGTCATAGCTTTTACCCTCTGCGGATCTTCCTGTTCACTTGACAAAGCCGGGAACAGGACGCTGTCAATGGAAGCATTGATGTTTGAAGTAACAAGATAAGGGAAATTCTGTCCCTTGTTATAGAAGGCAAGATCACTCGGTGTATACAGTTTTCCGATGATCAGCTCCCTGAGTCTGGTATATCCGGTATCCAGAAGACTGGATACAAGAAGCTTCCAGCCAAAGGCAAACAGTGACTTCAGTCTTTCAAATGAGAACATGAGCTTCGGACGCCATTTTACTGTCAGCCAGAGGATGATCGTATCCATGGCCATATTGAACAGGTTCTGCGCAACCAGTGCCCAAACACCATATCCTTTCAGAGCCATCCAGATGCCGATTACCGCAGCACCGACTGTTCCGCCCAGTGTCGCGAAGAAGAACTTCTTAAACAGCATGTGCCGGGAAACATATGCCTGCTGGATATTCTTTACACCGGATATGATCAGGATCAGGCTGGATACACGCACAAGCGGTGTCAGTTCCGGCATTCTGTAGAAAGAAGCGATCAGCGGAGCTGCCATAAACATCAGTCCGTAAAGAATAAAGCAGATCACAACATTGAAATAAAAAACGGTGGAAAAATCCAGATCATCCGCATCTTTTTTCTGGATCAGTGCGGTTCCCATACCGCTGTCCACAAAGACCTGCATGATCGTGGTAAAAACCGCCACCATCGCTAC
>CADBPK010000233.1 GCA_902796465.1 uncultured Erysipelotrichaceae bacterium
GACATTGACCTTGACCAGCTCCCGTTTGGCCAAAGCAAGACTGACTGTTTCGATCAGATTGTCGCTCAGCCCGTCTTTGCCGATCTGAAAAATAGCATTCTCTGTCTGTGCCAGTTTTCTGAGATAGCTTTTCTGTTTTCCTGTAAGCATCAGATCATCGCCTTTCTAAATGTTACATTGACATTTTTCGGAACATGGACCTTGACCGTACGGATATCCCCGCTCAGGCATACCCATCCGAGTCCGTCGATTACGACATCCATTTTATCTTCATCTTTGCGTTTTGCATATTGTCTGAATTGATTATGCAGAGGAACCGGAACCAGGTCTTCTCCGTAATGTTTGTCCCAGTACACGTCCGCATTCTCCGCCTTTCCCCTGTGGATCGGCAGGGCATCGCTGCAGTACCAGACTGCTGTCGCTTTGGTGCAGCCGAGAACATCGACCCGTGCCAGTCCGCCGACTGCGAAACTTTGGTCATTTTTCAGCTGGAATATCTGCGGTTTGACAGTGCGTGCCGGCAGGATCTGCTTCAGATCCTTTTCGTTTGTTTCCATCAGGATGCTCTGTGATATTTCGATGCCGGGCGTATCGATAAACGTAATTCCATCTATCGTGATCTCGTTGAAATCCAGTGTCGTACCGGGATAACGTGAAGCAGTCAGGACGCTGTCTCCGGCAAGCCGGTTAAGCAGTGTGCTTTTCCCGCTGTTTGCCTTGCCGATCACAATGACCGGCCTGTCCTTGCGGTACTGCCTGATCAGAGAAAGCAGTTCATCCATTCCCTCATTCTGCACGCTTGATGTCAGCACCAGATCACGGATCTGAGTGCCTTCTTCCTTCAGGCGGCGGAAGATGAAATGTGCGATCTTCTCATGGCTGACCGTGTCCGGCAGAAGATCCCTTTTCGTGACCGCAAGGATCATGTCCCTGCCGGGCAGGATCCTTTTCAGTCCCGGGATCATGGATGCTTCAAAGTCAAACAGATCCGCAACGAGAAGGATCAGACCATCCATCTGACTGATCTGTTTCAGGATGCTGTCAGGTTCGATTCCCTTCCGCATGGAGACGGTCAGATCATCATAATGGATCAGCCGGAAACATCTCTGACAGTATGCCGCATCCGGCTTAGGCGTATAGCCCGGAAGGTTTTTATCCGTACTCTGCAGGGTTATACCGCAGCCCTTACATTTCACCATCATTGTCTCCTTTATCGAATAATCCCTTTTTCTTATAGTATTTCAGGATCAGCTTTTCCGCCCTGCGGCTGATCTTTCCGAATATATTATCATTCCCTTTCGGATCTACCAGGATCGTAAAGATGCCCATGCGGTTTCCGCCGCAGATATCAGTGATGAGTTGATCACCGATGATAACGCATTCCTGCGGGGATACCTGATACCGCTTCAGTGCCCTGTATAATCCCGGACGCAGCGGTTTCAGGGCAAAGAAGATACAGTCGGCATTCAGGGTCCGGCTGATACGGAGTGCCCTTCCGGCCATATTGTTGGAAATTGCGACCGGAATGATGCCTGCATCTTTCAGATCCTGTACGTAGCGTATTTCTTCTTCCCCTACTTCTTCGGAATCCGAAGGGACGAGCGTATTGTCAATATCCAGAATACATAGTCTGACGCCGTGTTCCTTCAGTTTTTCAGGTTCCACTTCAAGACAGGAATGCACATAATGATCCGGCAGAAACCAGTTTTTCATTACGCTTCCCCTTCGTCAAACAGACTGAGCGGTTCGTAATCATTGTGCACGTTTTCCTTTTCTTCCGGCATGTCAATGATCCGGCATTCCGCTATACCCTTTTCAAAAGACCAGCCTTCCTTCAGAACCAGCGGTGCCGAGAATCCGGATTCCCGCGGTCTGATCGGAATATCAGTCGCTTTCAGCGTCTGCACTTCCGGATCATAGAAAGAAAGCACGTCACCCGGTGCGATCATTCCGATATAGGAAACAACGCTCGGATTCGTTTTGATCTTACGGCAGATCATACTGCCTTTTGCCGGACGTTTTCCGGTCATGATCTCTTTCAGATAGATACGCTTCATTCCGCCGTTTTCACTCATGACGAGAATGGCTGTGTTTCCCTGATCGGCAGCGCAGGCATAAGCAGCTGCATCTGCTTTGGCAAGGTTCATCGCCTTGACGCCTTTTGACCTGACCCCCGTGGACGGGATCTCTTCCAGGTCAAAACTGTAGGCATTTCCATCCTTTGAAACCATCACGA
>CADBPK010000234.1 GCA_902796465.1 uncultured Erysipelotrichaceae bacterium
ACAGTATCCGTCCTGTTTTCCCGGCGGTAGGCAGCCGTCAGAAGATGCGGCAGGATCGTCAGTGCGAGATCCTTGAAGGCACTGGTCGGACCATGCCACAGGTCCATCAGCCAGCCTTCTTCCGTTTTTCTGAGCGGTACGACGTCAGGGTCATCAAATTTACTGTCATATGCAGATATGACACAGTTATGTATTTCTTCCTGTGTGTAATCATCAAAGAACGCAGAGAGGATGACCTCCGCGGTTTCCTGGTACGTTTTGCCGGCAAGGGAAGCCGGATCGATGGTAAAGGATATTTCCTCCGGTGTGAACAATCCGCCGTCACGGGCAAGGCCCTGAATAATGGCTTCGTGGCCGCTCACACGGTTCGCATGATCTCTGGTGCTGATAAACTGCATCATAATTTTCTCCTTGTAAAGAATCTTTCAGAATGATAACATGTTCGTATGCTGAAAACAAGTGTAATCAGCACGAAAACAGAACTGAGGTGCTTTATGAAGATTGCATTACTTGGACATGGTGTCGTCGGCAGCGGTGTCAGCAAAATCATCGATTCCGGCCGTACAGATGAACTGGACAGGCTGGAAGTCAAACGGATTCTCGTGAAAGATGAGAGTGAGATGACAGACCCGCGCACGACACTGGATTTCAATGATATATTGAATGATCCGGAAATCGGACTTGCGGCAGAATGCATGGGCGGACTGGAACCGGCACATACCTTTGTAAAGAAGGCGCTGGAAAGCGGGAAACATGTGGTGACTTCCAATAAAAAGATGCTGGCTGTTTTTTTTGAGGAACTGATGGAAACAGCGGAAGCGAATCATGTGACGCTGGCGTACGAAGCATCTGTCGGCGGCGGCATTCCCTGGATCGCCGATCTGACCCGCATCCGGCGGATCGAGATGCCGGATTCATTCCGGGGCATATTCAACGGCACAACGAATTATATTCTTTCCGGCATGTACAGCGAAGGGAAGGAATTTGAAGATATGCTTGCGGAAGCGCAGAAGCTCGGCTATGCGGAGCAGGATCCTTCCGATGATATTGACGGCATGGATGTGCGCTACAAGTGCAGCATCACTGCCGCAGCCGCTTTTGACAAGTGGATCGATCCTGAGAAGATCCCGGTATTCGGCATCCGCCATATCCGGAAAAAGGATCTGGACTGGGGACGAAGCCGCGGCCTGGTATGCAAACTGATCGGTTCCGGAAAGAAAAATGAAGACGGCATATCCGTCCTTGTGCGGCCGGTATTCCTGAAGGAAAACGATACCTTTGCGGGTATCCTGCAGAATTACAATGCGATCGAAAGCATCAGTGCGACCCTCGGAAAAGCCGTGTTCATCGGTCAGGGGGCCGGATCACTGCCGACTGCCCATGCGGTCGTGCAGGATATGATCGATATCGTTACCCATACACACCGTTTCGCGGCAGAGAAAACACGCGCGGCAGGGACAGTCAATACGGAACCGGCTGTCTGGTATATCCGTACATCATGTCCGGAAGCGTTCACTGCTGTTACAGCGGAAAAAACCGGTGAGGATACGATCCTGACAAAAGCGGTCTCCATGGACGAACTGCTTCCCGCAGTCCGTGCCTGTGAAGATCCGGCACTGTTTCTTGCGGAGGTGGCAGAATGATCAAGGTAGCGAAATTCGGCGGTTCCAGTGTTGCGAATGCCGAACAGTTCAAAAAAGTAAAAAAGATAGCCGAAGCGGATCCTTCCCGCAAATTCATTATTACAAGCGCATGCGGAAAGGAATCGCATGAAGACCATAAAGTTACAGACCTTCTGTATCTGTGTCATGCCCATATCAAATACGGTGTTTCCTATGATCCGCTGTTCGACCTGATCGTTGACAAGTATGTGCGCATCAAGAAGGAACTGAACCTGAAGGCGGATCTGGAAAAGGAATTCGATAAGATCCGCAATCTGATCAAACATGAAACATCGACGGACTACCTGGTCAGCCGCGGTGAATATCTGACAGGCATCTGCCTGGCGGAATATCTCGGTGCCAAATTCGTGGACGCGGCCGATGTGATCGCGTTCCACTATGACGGCTCGCTGGATCTGGAAAGGATCCGGGAACGTGTTGCGGCCTGCTGCAGCGATGCGGAACGGGTCGTCATCCCGGGTTTCTACGGCGCTATGCCCAACGGTGTGATCAAGGTCATGAGCCGGGGCGGCAGCGACATCACCGGCGCGGTGATCGCCAACGCGATTGATGCGGATATCTATGAGAACTGGACGGACGTCAGCGGCTTCATGGTGGCGGATCCGCGGATCATTAAGAATGCGATCCGGATCCCGCACATTACATACAACGAGTTGCGCGGCCTCAGCTACATGGGTGCCAACGTCCTGCATGATGACGCGGTATTCCCCGTAAGGGTCAAGAATATCCCGATCAATGTGCTGAATACGAATGAGCCGGATAATCCTGGTACGATCATCATGAATGACTGTGCGGAGATCGACAGTCAGTTCCCGCCGCATGCCATTACCGGCATCACCGGCAGGAAGGATTATACAGTTATCACCGTTACGAAGAGCCACGCTTCTGCGGAAGTCGGCTTCCTGTGCAGACTGCTGAAGATCTTTGAGGATTTCAATGTCTCGATCGAGAGCGCACCTACTACAGTAGACACCTTCTCTATCATCGTTCTGAGCGAATTCGTCAGCCACTGCCTGTACGAGATCGTCGGACGCATCAAGAAAGAGATCCATCCGGATGATGTGAAGATCGAAGATCATCTTGCCCTGATCGGCGTAGTCGGCAGGGGAATGAAGGCACTTCCGGGTATTTCCGGCAGTATCCTTTCCGAGTTCGGACGAAACTCTGTCAACATCAAAGTCATCAGCCAGAGCTGCGACGAGCTGTCGATCATCGTCGGCGTCGCCAACCGTGATTTTGAAAAAGCAATTCGCTGCATATATGACAAATTTATTATTGAAGAGAGGAAAATGTTATGAAAATAGGTATTATCGGCGCGACCGGAGCGGTCGGCAGACAGATGCTGGAATGCATAGAAGAACGTAAGATCAGCGCGGAAGAGATCCGTCTTTTCGCCAGTGAAAGATCCGCCGGGAAAACGATTCCGTACAAAGACGGTGTCCTGACGATCCAGACAGTAAAGGAAGGATGCTTTGACGGTCTTGATTATGTGCTCGGTGCCGTATCCAACGCGCTTTCCAAGCAGTACCGTCCGCTGATCAAGGCGGCAGGGGCAGTGTACATTGACAACTCCAGCGCATTCCGTCTGGAAGACGATGTACCGCTGGTGGTTCCCGAGATCAACGGGGAGGATGCCCTGAAACATAACGGGATCATTGCCAATCCGAATTGTTCCACGATCATTACCTATATGGCGCTTGCCGGTATCCATAAACTCTCACCGCTGCGCAAAGTGACAGCGACGACGTTCCAGGCTGTCAGCGGCGCCGGTATTCCGGGACTGAACGAACTGACGGAAGAGATCCGGGCAATTGAAAAAGGCGAGGAAGTATCCCCGTCCGTGTTCCCGGCACAGATCGCGTATAACTGCATCGCCGAGATCGGTTCCTATACGGAAAACGGATATACGACGGAAGAGATGAAAATGCAGAATGAAGGCAGAAAGATCCTGCATGATCCTTCGCTCCAGGTCACCTGTACATGCGTGCGTGTCCCGGTATACCGCAGTCATTCCATCAGCGTTGTTTTTGAAACAGAAGATCTGCTTGCACAGGAAGATATCCTGCAGGCTCTGAAGGAACAGGAAGGCGTTGTTCTGTGCGAAGATCATGTCCCGACACCGCTTGAAACCAGCAACCAGGACCTGGTATATGTCGGCCGGATCCGGAAGGATCTGACAAGTGAAAAGGGCTTTGCACTGTGGTGCTGCGGGGATCAGATCCGCAAAGGTGCTGCATCCAATGCCGTAGATATCATGGAATATCTTGAAAAGCAGAATAATATGATATAATAAATACTCTCAAACGATGGAGGTAACTATGTTTCACAGAACATTGTTCGGCGCACTGGCTGTAGCGGCAGGATTCACGTTTGGAATCGCTCTCAAGCTTCTGAACGACAGGCTCAATGCTCCGGAAGAAAAAACAGACGACGAAAACGCAAACGAAGATGAAGAAATCAACTTCCTGGAAATCAAAGATGATGAGGAAGAAGATGCGTATCCGCAGGCCGTGAAGGAACTGGCAGCGGTATATCCGTATCTGAAGCCTGCTTTCATCAATGATCTTCTGGGTCAGAACGAAGAACTGAACAAGAAATATGAACCGGAAACACTGATCGTCATCCGCCACAAGGCAGTATTTGACGCTGATGAGAATGAGGACCGCTTTATTGAGATCCTCGGTGACAGCGGATATGACACAGTGAAAGACAAGAACGCTGTAACTGTATGCAAGAAGATGTATACGGAGAACGGCGCCATCATCAGCGATGTGCTGAATGTTGCCAACCAGGCACAGGCCCTGAACGGACAGTACATTGACTTTGAAACAGAGGAATAAGCCATCGCAGCATTCTTCTGCACAAGAGGAATTTTATGAGTGAAAAGAAAGAGAAGAAATCCTTCATTTCGGATAACATCTTTCCTATTCTGATCGCTTTTGCCGTTGTAATGGGCTTTATGCTCATCAGTTCGCGCGGCGGCGGCTTCCTGGGAGGAAATCAGATGATCCCCTCGTTCGGTCAGGAACCGGTCGGCGTATGGACAGAACTGCCGAATGAAAAACAGGCAGAGATCATTGCGGGTTTTGAAATCGAACTGCCCGAATCTGTATGCGAAACGCATCCGAATGTCAAATATCTGGCTCTTTCCAAAACGGAACTGGAGATACAGTATTCGAATAACGAGGGACAGATCGGCATGGCCGTGCGTAAAGCCGGTCTGAAGACAAAGGGAATCGATTTCGATACCAGCGGCAGTTTCCAGAAGATCGAAACAGTTGATATGGACGGCGTTTCTGTACTTTTCAAAGGAAATAACGGCCTGGTCGAGGATGTGTACTGGTCTGACACGGAGTACCAGTATGCCTTCAACTGCAAAAATGCACCGATCACACAGGAAGAAGCAGAACGGTTAGTGAAAGGAATTAAATAACATGTGATTGATTCACATGTTTTTCAAATGGTATGGAAATCACAATACTGACCATGTTTCCGGAAACGTATGAGGGCTTTCTGAAAATGCCGCTGATCAGGCGGGCGTCGGAAAAAGGCATCGCAGTGATCCGAATCGTTGATATCCGTGAATTTGCGGAAGGATCGTTCCGGCGGATCGATGATTCCCCATACGGCGGGGGAGCGGGAATGATCATGCGCTATCCGCCGGTGTTCAAAGCCCTGGAGAGCGTGCGTAAGGAAAACAGTACAGTCATCCTGACTTCGCCGGCCGGGGAGACATACCGGCAGGAAACGGCCCATGCCCTCGCTGAAGAGGAGCAGATCATCCTTATTGCGGGGCATTATGAAGGCATCGATGCCAGGATCCTTGACCATACGGACAGGATATACTCCCTTGGTGACTACATTCTGAGCGGCGGGGAACTGGCGACGCAGATCATCGCGGATTCCGTGATCCGGCTTCTGCCCGGCATCATCCGTACGGAGAGCACAGCAGAGGAATCGTTTGAAAACGGACTGCTGGAATACCCGCAGTATACCCGTCCGGCGGAATACAACGGGAAAAAAGTGCCGGAAGTGCTGCTCGGCGGAAACCATGAGGCGATACGCAGATATCGTCTTGAGGAGTCCCTGAAGCTTACCCTGCAGGCAAGGCCGGACCTTCTGGAAGGCAGGGAATGCACCGAAGAGGAAAAAGAAATACTGAAAGATATCCGGAATGAGGGAATATAACCTTCGATCCGGATATTTTTGTTATATAATGTATAGGCTTTTCAGGAGTAAACATGAAATCTGTAGAAGTAAAAAATCTGTTTTTTTCCTATAACGGAAACGACATGACGGTAAGTGATGTCTCTTTCTCCGTGGAAAAGGGAAGCTATACAACGATCATCGGCCATAACGGCAGCGGAAAGTCCACGGTCGCGAAACTGCTGGCCGGTCTTCTGGAAAAGAGGAGCGGGACGATCAATATCTGCGGCTATGAGCTGAACAACGAAAATCTGACGGAGATCAGGCGCCGGATCGGCATCGTCTTCCAGAACCCTGACAACCAGTTCATCGGCTCCACCGTACGTGACGATATCGCCTTTGGACTGGAAAACCACTGTGTTGAGAGGGAAAAGATGGATGAAATCATCGAGACGTATGCCCGCAAAGTCGGTATGAGCAGATATCTGGACAAGGAACCGGGAAATCTCAGCGGCGGGCAGAAACAGCGCGTAGCCATTGCGGGTGTACTGGCAATGGCACCCGAAGTGCTGATCTTTGATGAGGCAACTTCCATGCTGGACCCGCAGAGAAAAGACGAGATCAAAAAGGTCATCCGCAGTCTGCATGACGAAAGCGGACTGACGATCCTTTCCATTACCCATGACATCGATGAAGTCGCGGGAAGCGACAACGTACTTGTCATGGATCACGGAAAGCTTGTGCTGACGGGAACGCCGGCCGAGATCTTTTCCGATCAGGACAGGCTGAACCGGATGCGTCTGGATATCCCGTTCAGCGCGCAGCTGATCCGCAGCCTGAACAAAAAAGGCGTGCGGCTCAGACCGTTTATGGGCATGGAAGAACTGGCGGAGGAATTATGTCGATTACGTTCTCAAAAGTAAGCTATGTTTACAGCCCCGGCACACCGTATGAATACCGGGCGCTGGACGGCGTCGACCTGACGCTGGAAGAGGGGAAGATCACGGCTATTATCGGACGCACCGGTTCCGGCAAGAGCACCCTGATCCAGCATCTGAATGCCCTCCTGCTGCCGAATGAAGGGGAGATACAGATCCTCGGCCGGACGATCAAAGCAGGCGAAAAACCGAAGAATCTGAAGCCGCTCCGCAAGGATGTCGGCCTGGTTTTCCAGTTCCCGGAATATCAGCTGTTTGAGGAGACTGTGATCAAGGATGTCATCTTCGGCCCGAAGAATTTCGGCGTATCGGAGGAAGACGCAAAGAAGAAGGCAAAGGAAGCCCTGGCACTGGTCGGGCTGAGTGAAGATATTTATGAAAAGAGTCCGCTGGAGCTCAGCGGCGGACAGAAGCGCCGGGTGGCGATCGCCGATATCCTGGCCATGGATCCGAAGATCCTGGTGCTGGATGAGCCGACTGCCGGCCTGGATCCGATGGGCACAAAGGAAATGATGTCCCTGTTTTACCGGCTGAACAGACAGTTTGGCAAAACGATCCTGATCGTCACGCACGATATGGAACAGGTATACCAGTACTGTGACGATGTCGTCGTGCTCGAGGACGGGAAAGTCCGGATCCATCAGGATAAGGATACTTTTTTCAGGGATGCGAAGGAATGCGAATCGATGGGTATCCTGCCGCCGGCACTGATCCGGATGAAGGAGATCCTGAAGGCGAAAGGCTTCACGCTTTCCGAGAATATCCACTCTGTCGACGCACTGGCAGAAGCGCTTAGAGAAGAGGTCAGAAATGGGTAATCTGACATTGGGAAGATATATACCGATGGATTCACCGATCCATAAGATGGATCCGCGGGCAAAAATACTGGCGATGCTGATGATGCTGATCGCGATCTTCATTCCCTCGGGATGGATCGGATACGGGATCCTTTTCGTCATTGTTTCTATGGTCATCATCCTTGCGAAACTGAGTTTTTCCTTTATTTTCAAAGCGATGAAGCCCATGCTGTTCATGCTGGTGTTCCTTCTGATCATCAATATCCTGGTCGTGAAGACAGGGTATGTACTGCTTCAGATGGGGAGTATCGTGATCTGGAGTGACGCAGTATTCAATACGCTGTATATCGCTGTCAGGCTTCTGCTGATGATCATGATCACCACATGTCTGACCGCCACGACAAAGCCGCTGGATATGACCATGGGTATTGAAGACCTGCTGAAGCCGTTTCAGAAGATCCATGTTCCCGCACATGAGATCGCAATGCTGATCAGTATTGCCCTGCGGTTTATTCCGGATCTCATCGATGAAACAATGCGGATCATGAAAGCACAGGAATCCAGAGGCGTGGACCTGAAGGAAGGGAAGATGATGGAAAGGATCACAGCCATTCTTTCCCTGATCGTCCCGCTGTTCGTTTCCGCTTTTCAGAGGGCGGAAGATCTTGCCAATGCCATGGAGGCGCGCGGTTACGCGCCGGGACAGCCCCGCACGCGGTATAAGCAGCTGAAGATGGAAAGCAGGGATTATGTTCTGCTGATCTGTGCAGGTCTCATCCTTGCCGGGATGATCGGAATGGCAGTTTTATGAGAAGGTTTAAGTGCACCGCTGCGTATGTAGGCAGCGGGTATGACGGATGGCAGTCACAGAAAAACGGAAGATCCGTCCAGGAAAAGATCGAAGAAGTCCTGTCTTTTGTCGCGCACAAAAGGATCCCCATTACCGCTTCCGGAAGGACGGACAGGGGAGTGAGCGCCAGAGGACAGGTTTTTATGTTTGACTGCGAAATGGATATCAGCGCCAGGAAGTGGCAGGGCGTGCTGAACCGCAAGCTTCCCGGGGATATCCATATTACAGATATAGAGGAAACGGATGAACTGTTCCATGCCCGGTACAATGTCCG
>CADBPK010000235.1 GCA_902796465.1 uncultured Erysipelotrichaceae bacterium
CCGCCGTATACCGAACGGTACGTACGGTGGTGTGAGAGGTCGGGGCTAAGTAAAGGAGGAACCTTTACTTAGTTCCTCCTACTCGATCTTTCCGGATCATGGATACGGAATATCATCCGGGAATTGTTTTCAGTTTTTCATTCAGTTTTTTATAGATTCGTTCAATAAACCACGGCTCTGTTGACTTTTCATAAACTTCTTCCAGCCCGAACCAGGCGACCGCTGTATTTTCATCTTCCTTGGCTTTGATGGGTTCTGCGGGATCCGCTTCCATGAGCCAGGTCAGGTTCAGATGCAGATGAGAAGGGACATACTGACCGTTTTTTTCATGTCCGTCAACGGTGAGGATCTCAAGGGAATAAATATCAGGATCGATCACACGTACATTGTTCAGACCGCTTTCCTCTTTGACTTCCCGTATTGCGACAGACATCAGGTCCCTGCATCCGTCCGCATGTCCGCCGAGCCATGCCCATGAATTGTATATTCTGTGATATGCCATCAGGACTTTTGTGCGGGAAGGATCAACGACCCAAGCGCTCGCGGTCATATGGACTGTCTGGTTTTCTCTTTCATAGATATCATCATACCGCTTCATCAGGTCCAGCATGACAATTTGGTCAGCTGCTTCCTGTGCATTATAAGGATGATAATTACGGACAGCTTCGATCATTGGAAAACTCCTTTCATGGCTTTACAGACTTCTGCCGCGCAAAGATCCCCGTCCAGCGGGGTAATGGAGATGTAGTGCTGCTCAACAGCGGTAACATCACCTTCGAGGGTGCGGCGGGAGGTTTTCATTGTTACCGGGGTGGATGGACAGCGAAGGATCACTGTGTCATTATTCTCGGGAATGATTTCCAGTTTCTTGGCATAATTCCGCATTCCGTCAAACTGAGTGATGCGTACGCCGGCCATTTCACTGCGCGGAATGCAGGGAAAGTTGATGTTGAGGATGCAGTCACTGCCGGAAATATAGGGAAATATTTCGGGCAGAAGATCAGCGGCCGCTTCGGCACAGTCTTTCAGATACGCTTTGTTTCTGCCGCAGAGGGAAAGTGCAGCCGCCGGAATTCCGATCACATACGCTTCCATCGCCGCTGCGACAGTTCCGGAATAGAGACAGTCCGTTGCCAGATTCGGTCCGTGATTGATGCCGGAGAGGACAAGATCCGGTTTTTCCCTGAGGAGCCCGTATAATGCATAATATACGCAGTCTGCAGGTGTTCCGCTGATCGCCCAGGCCTCCCGTACGCCGGGTATATCTGCTCTGCAGGCTGTATTGTCCTGCATGAAATAAGTAACGCTGTGTCCGGCAGCGCTTCTCTGTCTGTCCGGCGCTGCGATATAGATCTCGTGTTCCTGAGCCAGCGCAGAAGCCAGTTCTCTGATTCCTTCCGCATTTATGCCGTCGTCGTTTGTAAGCAGGATCCGCATAGCCTTTCCTCCTGATTCACGATTATATTATCACACCATGTGGTACAATGAGGCCATGCGGCTCCCGGAAGAATATGTACAGGAAATGAGATCGCTGTTTCAGGAAGAAGCAGATGCCTTTTTTTCGTCTTTGAACGAAGAACCGGTCAGTGCTTTGCGCGTCAATACCCGTAAGATATCAGTGGAGGATTTTCTGAAAATCTCCCCGTTTCATCTGACGCCGGTTCCATGGTGTAATTCCGGATTTTACTACGATCGTACGGAACGGCCGGGAACACATCCTTATTATCATGCCGGTCTCTATTATATACAGGAACCCAGCGCCATGATCCCGGCGGAGATCCTTCCGATGTCGGAAGGAAACCGCATACTGGATGCCTGCTGCGCACCAGGCGGAAAAAGCACGCAGCTTGCCTGCCGCATGCAGGAAGGATCACTGCTTGTATCAAATGACATCAGTGCATCCAGACAGAATGCAACTCTGAAGAATATTGAACGTTTCGGCATTGCGGAAAGCATAGTGACCATTTCCGATCTGAAGGAATTCATACGGAAAACAGATATATTGTTCGACCGGATACTGGTAGATGGACCGTGTTCGGGAGAAGGTATGTTCCGGAAAGATCACACACTGGCAGAGGCATGGGAGAAAAAACCGTCCGCAGCGTATACGGAAATTCAGAAAGACATTGTGAAAAAGGCATTGCAGCTGCTGAAACCGGGAGGCTTTATTGTCTATTCAACCTGCACGTTTTCGTTATGTGAAAATGAGGAGATCGTCCGTTTTATGAAAGAGATATGTCCCGATCTCGAGCTGATTGACCTGCATGAGAGCTTCCCTTATTTTGACAAAGGTGTACTGCCCGGACTGGAAGGATGCCTCCGTATCTATCCGCATAAAGTCCGGGGAGAAGGGCACTTTGCGGCGCTTCTGCACAGAAGGGATTCTCAGTGCAGCGAAGAAAAGCAAAAAGAAAAGCCGGAGACATTCCGCGCTGCTTCCCTCAGTGATTTTCTGAAGCACATTCAAAAAGAACTGGATCCTGCCCGCATCGTCCGAAATAAAGACCGCGTTTTGCTTGAGTCGGAAGGGACTTCTGCTTTTTCAGGAATCCGCACGCTCCGCAGCGGACTGCTTCTGGGGACGATGAAAAATGACCGTTTTGAGCCTTCGCAGCATCTGGCATTTTCTTTGAAGGGAGATGAATTCGACCAGGTGATCCGGCTCGAACCGGGAGATGAACGCGTGCAGAAATATCTGCGCGGGGAAACTGTTTTCACTGACAGTGAAGCACGTGGATGGGTTCTTGTCTGTGCGGGGGATTATCCGCTGGGATTCGGTATCTGCAGGGATAAAGTTATAAAAAACAAGATCGATAAGGCATGGCGGAAAATATGAGGTTTGGTTTTTCCGCTTTTTTTGTTGCAATTCACATTTACAGACAATATAATAATATAGCACTGACTGAAAATGGTTCCTTAGCCAAGTGGTAAGGCATCAGACTGCAACTCTGTGAGCGCCGGTTCGATCCCGGCAGGAACCTCCATAAAAGGGGATGTGGCGGAATAGGCAGACGCATCGGACTTAAAATCCGGTGGTGGTAACACCGTGCGGGTTCAAGTCCCGCCATCCCCATAGAGTCGTATCGTACAGATACGCTTTTTTTTGCGTTTATGTTTATTATCATTATTATTCTTGTTTTTTTGCGATCATCTTTCGCACAAACGCTGGATTTTGTGCTATATTCTTTCTGATATGCCTATAGGGGGGAATAATCAAGTTATGAACAGAAAAGTACATATTACTGAAGTCGTTCTGAGAGATGCCAACCAGTCTCAGATCGCTACACGTCTGGCACGCTCCGATTTTGAGGATATTCTTGAAACCATGGACGAAGCCGGATACTACTCAATGGAAGTATGGGGCGGCGCGACATTTGATTCCTGTCTGCGTTTTCTGGATGAAGATCCGTGGGACAGACTGCGCTTCATCCGTTCCAAAGTAAAAAAGACAAAACTGCAGATGCTGCTGCGAGGACAGAATATTCTGGGTTATAAGCACTATTCCGATGACACGGTGCGTGCCTTCGTGCGCAAATCCGTAGAAAACGGTATTGATATCATACGTATCTTTGATGCGCTGAATGACCCGATGAATATGGCAACCGCGATCGACGAATGTCTGAAGGCCGGCGGTCATGCACAGGGCACGATCTGCTATACGATCAGCCCGATCCATACATTTGAAAACTATGTTGCTCTCGGCAAAAAGCTTGAAAGCATGGGATGCAATTCACTGTGCATCAAGGATATGGCCGGCATCATGAGTCCGCAGTCCGCGTATGATCTGGTTTCCGCGTTAAAAAAGGAAGTATCGCTTCCGATCTATGTACATTCCCACAGCACGACAGGTCTCGGCCCGCTGACACTTCTGAAGTCGATCGAAGCCGGTGCGGCAGGTGTTGATACTGCGATCTCGATCTTCTCCGGCGGAACATCCCATCCGGCAACGGAATCCATGGTTTATTCACTGGAGGAAATGGGTTACAGCACCGGTGTTGATCTGAAAGTATGCAAGAAGATCAACGACCATTTCAAACCGGTACAGGAAAGATTCCTGAAGGAAGGCGGCCTGAATCCTTCTGTTCTGCAGACAAAGATCGACGCGCTTAACTATCAGATCCCCGGCGGAATGCTTTCCAACCTGATTTCCCAGCTGACAGGTGTCGGCCAGCTGGACAAGCTGGATGAAGTACTGCTTGAAACGCCGAAAGTCCGTAAGGATCTCGGATATCCGCCGCTGGTTACACCGATGAGCCAGATGGTCGGCGCACAGGCTGTTACCAATGTCCTGATGGGAGAAAGATATAAATCCATCTCCAAGGAAGTAAAAGCATATCTTCGCGGTGAATACGGAAAAGCACCCGGTGAGATCAGTCAGGATCTCGTAAAGAAAGCACTTGGTGACGAGAAACCGTATGAAGGCAGATTCGATGATACGATCGAACCGGAGATCCCGGGCGCAAAAGCTTATCTGAAAGATCTTGCGGAAAGTGAAGAAGATGTGCTCAGCTATGTTGCGTTCCCACAGCAGGCAGAAGCGTTCCTGAAAGAACGGAGAGAGAAAAAGGCACTGAAGGTGACTTATTCCATCCAGGAGGCGGAATAGTATGCCGGTAACAGAGGCATTGATGATCGCACTGTCCGGATTCCTTGTCGTGTTTATCATGCTGATGATTCTCATGGCTCTGCTGGTGGTCTCAAACAAGGTGATTAACCGCGTGAGCAGGGAAGAACAGGAAATTCTGCCGGCACATCCGGCACCGGTACATGCAGAGCCGGTTAAGGAAACGGCACCGCAGATATACGGCGGTGAGATCGCACTGTATGATGTGGATGAAAAAACAGCCGCATGCATCATGGCAATCGTCAGTGATTCAACAAAGATTCCGCTTGAAAATCTGATCTTCAAATCAATCAGAGCAGTGGACTAACAGGGGGGATAACATGAAATACATCGTAACGTTAAACGGTAAGAAATATGAAGTAGAAGTAGAGAACGGAAACGCAACTGCTGTATATATTGGAAAAGCAGAAGCACCGGCTGCTGCACCGGCAGCGGAAGCCGCATCGGCATCCGCAGCTGAAACAAAGGCTGCGCCGGCACCTGCCGCTGTTCCTGCAGGAGAAGGTGATCCGATCAAGTCACCGATGCCGGGCACGATTCTGGATGTCAGAATCACACCCGGTCAGAATGTAAAGGAAGGGGAGACGATCTTCGTTCTTGAAGCAATGAAAATGGAAAATGAGATCGTTGCACCGAAGAACGGTCAGATTACATCCGTCTCCGTCACAAAAGGAGCCTCTGTTCAGACAGAACAGGTACTGGCTACTTTAAAGTGAGGTAGGCAGTATGTATATTATTGAAGTCCTTTCCAGAATCTTCCAGGAATCCGGATTTGCGGCTTTGCTGGAAGATCCGCGCTATCTGATCATGATCATGATCGCATGCCTGCTTCTGTATCTGGGCATTGCCAAAAAATATGAACCGCTGCTGATGATTCCGATTGCTTTCGGTGTGCTGCTGGCAAATCTGCCGCGCACAGGTATCACGGAAGGTCTGATCCATTATCTGTCGCTGGGTGTCGAATACGGGATCTATCCTTCCCTGGTGTTTCTCGGCACCGGGGCAATGACCGATTTCGGACCGCTGATCGCGAGTCCCTCTTCCCTCCTCATGGGTGCAGGGGCACAGTTCGGTATCTTTACAGCATTTCTGATGGCACTCGCGCTTGGATTTGATCCGAAAGTTGCCGCTGCCATTGGTGTAATCGGCGGGGCGGACGGTCCTACTGCCATCCTGACAGCTTCCAAGCTGGCAATGGAGTATCTGCCGGCAATCGCCATCGCAGCTTATTCCTATATGGCTCTGATCCCGATGATCCAGCCTCCGCTGATGCGGCTGATGACAACGGAAAAAGAACGCAAAGTTGTCATGAAACAGACAAGAACGGTTTCCAAAGCAGAAAGAATCCTGTTCCCGATCATTGTCACGATCTTCGTCGTTCTTCTGATTCCGGATACATGTCCGCTTGTTGGCATGCTGATGTTCGGCAACCTGCTGAAGGAAACAGGTCTGACAGACCGTCTCAGCGATACGGCACAGAATGCGCTGACAAATATCGTCATCATATTCCTCGGCATCTCCGTAGGAGCCAAAGCTGTTGCCACAACGTTTATTACAGTGAGAACGATCGAAATCATCATCCTCGGTCTGATCGCGTTCAGCTTCTCAACGATCGGAGGCCTGATGCTCGGCAAGCTGATGTACAGAGCGACAGGCGGAAAGGTAAACCCGCTGATCGGCTCTGCCGGTGTATCCGCAGTACCGATGGCTGCCCGTGTCAGCCAGATGGAAGGCCAGAAAGCGAATCCGGCAAACTACCTGCTGATGCATGCGATGGGTCCGAACGTTGCCGGTGTTATCGGCTCAGCTGTTGCGGCGGGATTCATGCTGAAGATCTTCGGCGGTTGATTATACTTTGAAAAGCCATCTCTGCATGGCTTTTTTTGCTCTCATAAGTATTTACTGTCAAAAACTGCATTAATAAAATCTCTATTTCTTTTTTTAAGAAATAATTATAGAATATGGTGTGGAATTTATATCAGAGATTCCCTTCGTGCTTCTGAAACAGATGTACGGAGAAAGGAAAATACCAAAG
>CADBPK010000236.1 GCA_902796465.1 uncultured Erysipelotrichaceae bacterium
AGGCAGTCATGTACGCAACATTGAAGTAACAGGATCATTTATGAATAAAAGACTCGTCATCGCGCTGGGCGGAAACGCGCTCGGAAAGACACCGGAAACACAGCTGGCTATCGTCAAAGGGACCGCGAAAACGATTGCGGATCTCTGTGAACAGGGCTATGAGATCATCATCGGCCACGGCAACGGGACACAGGTGGGAATGATCAACCTGGCTATGGAGTTTTCGGCTGAAAAGGGCATACCGTATATGCCGTTTCCGGAATGCGGTGCCATGTCGCAGGGCTATATCGGCTATCATCTCCAGCAGGCCATACGCAAGGAACTGCTTGACCGCGGCATACAGAAGAACTGTGTGACGCTCGTTACGCAGGTCGTCGTGGATGAAACGGATCCGGCTTTTCAGAATCCGACAAAACCGGTCGGCATCTTCTATTCCGAGGAACAGGCTGAGAAGATTTCGAAGGAAAAAGGATTTGTCTTTATGGAAGATTCCGGCAGGGGCTACCGCCGTGCCGTACCTTCGCCCATGCCGCGGAAGATCGTGGAACTGCCGGTCGTGGAACAGCTGGTGAATACCGGCAATATCGTGATCACGGTCGGCGGAGGCGGTATTCCCGTAACGGAAAAGGGCAATGTCCTTGAAGGGATCGCGGCTGTCATTGACAAGGACAGGGCAAGCTGTCTGCTGGCCAGGGAGCTGAAAGCGGATATGCTGGTGATCCTGACGGCAGTGGAAAAAGTATCGCTGTTCTTCAAGACACCGCAGCAGAAGGAACTGGACCGGATGACAGCGGATGAAGCGGAGCGTTATCTGCAGGAAGGACATTTCGCGCCGGGCAGTATGGGCCCGAAAGTCGAAGCCTGCGTGGACTTTGTCAGAAACAGCGGACCGGATGCGTGCGCGCTGATCACATCCCTGCCGAAAGCCGCGGAAGCCCTGGAGGGAAAGACCGGCACGCGGATCGTCAGATAAAAATGGAAGCGGCCGCAAGCCGCTTTTTGTGTATACAAGGAGGAAATATGTTTTACTGGGGAAATTCGGTTTCCAGCATGCAGACGGAAGGCGGATGGAATGAAGGCGGGAAATCCCTGTCGGTATATGACATCGTCGAGGCAGGGGAAAACCGCAGTGACTGGCATTTTGCCAATGACAATTATCACCATTATGAAGAAGATCTAGATCTGATGAAGGATCTGGGCATGAATATGTACCGCATCCAGATCTCCTGGTCAAGATGTGTAAAGGACGGATACGGGGAGTTCAACGAGGAAGGTTTTGCCTATTATGACAGACTGCTGGATGCCATGATCGCAAGAGGTCTGGAACCGATGGTATGTCTGTATCATTTTGACATGCCGCTGTATCTGGCAGAACAATACAACGGCTTCCTGTCACGTAAAACCGTAGAATATTTTGTACGCTTTGCGAAGGAAGTCATCCGCCGTTTCCATCATAAAGTTCACTGGTGGATCACATTCAATGAACAGAACCTGTACTGGAATCCGGCCACGGCTTTCCGGATCGCGGGATGCCTGCATGCGGAAGAGACGGAAGATGAATTATATACCATCGGGCACCATGTCATGCTTGCCCATGTGCAGGTTGTGAACTATGTGCATGAACATACGGACGCGAAGATCGGCGGGATGCTGGCATACAGCGAAGTCTATCCCGCATCGTGTCATCCGAAGGATATCCTGGCTGCGCGGAAGACGGATGAATTCATGAATCAGACCCTGCTGGATGTATTTGCCCGGGGAGAGTATTCCCGGGAAATGATGCAGTGGGTGAAAAAGAAAGGCATCCGGATGGACTGCACGGAAGAAAATCTGGAACTGTTCAGAAGACACCATGAAGATTTCCTGGCTTTCTCCTATTACAGTTCCACGACCGTTTCGCATGAGCATATTCCGGAGGGGACAACGCCGAATTATTATCTGCAGTACGGCAAACAGGACAATCCGTATCTTGAAACAACGGAATGGAACTGGCAGATCGATCCGGACGGATTCCGGGATGTACTGAACAAGATCTATCAGAAATATCATCTGCCGGTATTCCCGATTGAA
>CADBPK010000237.1 GCA_902796465.1 uncultured Erysipelotrichaceae bacterium
GAAAGACCGCAGTGATATCAGGGTCGTTTATATGCCGCAGAATTATGAGGAAGAGCTGGATATGGACATGGACCCGGTCACTTTTCTTGCGGAAGGAAAAGAAAAAGAAGCCATAACGGAGGCAAGGGCATATCTCGGCGCCATGCGGTATACCACCGATGAAATGGAACATTCCATGCAGGAACTTTCAGGCGGGCAGAAGGCAAAAGTACTGATGCTGAAAATGAATCTCGCGAAGGCAAATGTCCTGATCCTGGATGAGCCGACCCGGAATTTCTCGCCGCTTTCCGGTCCGGTGATCCGCTCGACCCTGAAAGAATTCCGCGGCTGTATCATCAGCGTATCCCATGACCGGCAGTATATCCGGGAGGTATGTGATACCCTGTACAGGATGGATGAAAAAGGACTGCATCGTTTGCAGTCCGTATGATGATCACTTGTATGGCAGGGCCGGCTGTTCCGGAAATGTATAGACATGATCCAGATATCCCAGGAGGAACGCCTGCGCAAGCGAATTCCTGCGGATATTTTTTCTTGCGTCTTCTTCCGTAAACCAGACATAGGAATCGATCTCCTCGTTGGGCTGGACAGCCGCGGAAGTAACTTCCACCGTAAAGTTCAGCATCAGGGTATTGGACGGTGCGTAGAAGTGACTGTGGTTGAAATGCAGTTCCCTGACTTCCAGACCGAGTTCTTCCCCGATCTCGCGTACCGCCGCATGCTCCGCGTCTTCTCCTTTGTTTACATAGCCCGCAGTGAGGATGTATTCATTGCCCCCGTATTGCTTGATCAGAAGGATCTTTCCCTGATATTTCACGATCATGGATACGCCGGTGTTGAATACCGGGAAGCGAAATGTATTGCAGGTTTCGCAGTAGGGGATCATGCCCTCGTTTTTCAGCTCGCGGGGAATCAGTTTTGTACCGCATTCCATGCAGTAATTCATGCCGGGTATTTTTTTCATATCCTGATTGTATCATGTTATGATATGCAGGTATGAAAAAAATCATCCTTGCGGGAATCGAAATCCGGAAAGACAAGATCCCGTTTGAAAACAGAATGGAGGAAACGGCGGCGCTGTGTAAGGCCTGCGGACTGGAAGTGGCAGGCATTATTACACAGCAGTCCGATTCCATGGATCCCAATACGGCATTCCGGAAAGGAAAACTGGAAGAACTGAAACGGTTCGCGGAAGAAACAGAAGCGGACGGCATCATTTTTCACAACAGTTTAAGTATCCGGACTGCAAACAGGATCGCTGCTTACTGCAATACGGAAGTAAAAGACCGTACGGCTCTGATCCTGGATATTTTTTCACTGCGTGCCCGAAGCAGGCAGGCAAAGATCCAGACGGAACTGGCAAGACTGGAATATGCGCTGCCAAGAGTGCTGAATACGGATGAGACAGCAGGCCACGAAAGAGGCGGCGGAGTAACCAACCGCGGCGCCGGTGAAATGCGCAGCGCTGTGATCGCACGGAAGTATAAAGCACGCATACAGGATCTGAAGAAGGAACTGCAGTCCATACGGAAACAGAATTTCCAGGACGAGAGAAGAAGGGCAAAGACCATGCTGAAACGAGCAGCGCTTGTAGGTTATACCAATGCCGGCAAAAGCAGTTTCATGAATGCTGTACTTGAATATACCAACGCGAAGGGAACCCGGACCTATGCGGAAGATATGCTGTTTGCGACGCTGGATACCAGTGTGCGCAGGATCGGTTATAAAGGCAGGGAATTTCTGCTGTATGATACCGTCGGCTTTGTGAGTGATCTGCCGCATACCCTTGTTGAAGCTTTCCAGACGACACTGGAAAGTGCAAAAGACGCAGACTTGCTGATACACGTTATCGACGCTTCCGCTGCGGACTTTGCGGAGAAAGCTTCCATCACGGATGAAACACTGAAGCGGATCGGCGCAGGGGATATTCCTGTTGTCCGGATCTTTAATAAAATCGACCTGGCTGAAGAAAGACCAAAGGGCATCTGTATATCATGTTTTACGGGAGAAGGGATTGAAGAAAGCCTGCAGAAAATCCTGGAAGCACTATATCCCGAGCAAGATACTTTCTTGTGTGAGATACCTTATGATAAAATGTCCCTGGCTTCGCAGTACAGGAGTGTGCTGCGGATTGAGATCATGGAACACAGGGAGAACGGGATTCTTGCACAGATCAGCGGCGAGACCCGGTTCCTTCTCCCGTTCCGTAAATATGCAGTTTAGAAAGAGGTAGTAAAATGAGCACTGTATGGGAAAAACTGGATGAAAAAGGTATTGCGGAAGTACACGCTTTTGCGAAAGATTACTGCGGTTATCTGAGCGTGTCTAAAACGGAAAGGGAGATCGTTGCGAATTCGATCAAACTTGCTGAGGAGGCAGGTTTTAAACCGCTGAAGGATGTCAGCGGGGAACTGAAACCCGGAGACAAGGTTTATGCGAACAACAGAGGCAAGTCAATGTGTCTGTTTGTGATCGGTGAAAAGCCGCTTACAGAAGGAATGAATATCCTCGGCGCACATGCAGACAGCCCGCGTCTGGACGTAAAACAGAATCCGTTATATGAAAAAGAAGGACTTGTCCTTATGGATACACATTATTACGGCGGCATCAAAAAATATCAGTGGACTGCCCGTCCGATGGCACTCCACGGTGTTGTATGCAAAAAGGACGGCACTTCCGTCAATGTGGTAATCGGTGAAAAAGATGATGATCCGGTCATCGGCTTTTCCGATCTCCTGATCCATCTTGCAGGAAAGCAGATGGAGAAAACAGGCGCCAAAGTTGTGGAAGGCGAGCAATTGGATGCGCTGGTCGGCTCTGTTCCGCTTAAAGGGGAAGAAAAGGATCCGGTGAAGGCAAATCTGCTGAAGCTTCTGAAAGAAACATATGATATCGAAGAAGACGATTTTATCAGTGCTGAACTGGAGATCGTACCGGCAGGTCCGGCAAGGGATTATGGTCTTGACCGCTCTATGATCATGGGTTACGGACATGATGATAAAGTCTGTGTGTATACAGCTCTGCGTGCAATTCTGGATATGGACAGACCGGAAAGAACCTCCTGCTGTCTGATCGTCGATAAGGAAGAGATCGGATCCGTCGGCGCAACAGGTATGGAATCCCGTTTCTTTGAGAATATCGTATGCGATATTCTGGACCGTCAGGGACTCACCAGCATGAAGAATTTCAATGATTCTCTCAGCAACAGCAAGATGCTTTCCGCGGATGTCAGTGCTGCAAGTGATCCCAACTGGCCGGGTGTCATGGATGAAAAAAATACTGCATATTTCGGTAAAGGCCTCTGCTTCAATAAATATACCGGATCACGCGGAAAAGGCGGTGCCAACGATGCCAATCCGGAATTCATTGCGGAGATCCGGAAAGTTCTGGCTGATAACGATGTTATGTTCCAGACAGCGGAAATCGGCGCTGTTGATGTCGGCGGAGGCGGTACGATTGCCTTTATCCTGGCAGGCAAAAACATGGAAGTCATCGATGCCGGCATTCCAGTACAGAATATGCACGCACCGAGTGAAGTTGTATCCAAAGCGGATGTATACGAATCTTACCGTGCATACCGTGCTTTCCTGAAAGATATCCGCTGATATTTCCAAAGCATAGTCAATCCCGCCGCTGAGCGGGATTTTCTTTTTTCCGGCACATATAAAAAAAACAGGTGAGGATATTTTCCGTACCTGTATGATATTGGTTAATCCCTTTGATCCAGCGGGATATAATCAGCTTCACCGCCGATATATTTATATGCCGGACGCATGATCTTGCGGCAGAATTCCACTTCCTCCATGCGGTGTGCACACCAGCCGCTGACTCTCGCAATGGCAAAGATCGGCGTGAAGAGTTCTTCCGGGATTCCCAGCATCCGGTAAACAAGTCCGCTGAAGAGATCCATATTGGCGCACATCGGTTTCGTGATGTGCTTTTCTTCCCGGAAAACTTCCGGCGCAAGTTTCTCCACCATGCATAAAGCGTCATATTGTTTCACGAAACCTTTCCTGACCGCAAGGGGCTGGGAATATTTCTTCAGGATCTGTGCTCTGGGATCGCTTTTTGTATAGACAGCATGGCCGATTCCGTAAATAAGACCGGATCCGTCACCGTATTTCCCGTTCAGAACTCCCCGCAGGTATTCTTTGACGGCTTTTTCGTCATGCGGATCAACCTTTTCCAGCATGTCATCCAGCTGTGCCATGACCTTCAGATTGGCACCGCCGTGCAGCGGACCCTTCAATGAAGTGATCGCCCCGGCAATCGCACTGTAGGTATCCGTACCGGTAGAAGAGATCACACGGTTTGTGAATGTAGAGTTGTTACCTCCGCCGTGGTCGGCATGTACGACAAGACAGAGATCCAGCAGTTTGGCTTCCTCGTGGGTGAATGCCTGGTCCGGACGCAGTGTCGCAAGGATATGCTCACTGGTGGAAAGACCTCTCTGCGGGAAATGAATATACATGGACTCATGATCATACACGTGCTTTTTTGCCTGGTAGGCGTACACGGTGATCGTTGAAAGTTCCGAGATCAGGTTTACACTCTGCTTCAGGATGTTTTCCAGAGACGTATCATCTGCCTTTTCGTCGTAACTGTACATGGCCAGGACACTTCTGGCCATCTTATTCATGATATTGGGAGAAGGTGCACCCATGATCATGGATTCCGCAAACCCGGTCGGAAGGTCATGATGTTCTTCCATCAGTCTGCGGAACCGTTCCATATTTTCTGCGGAAGGCAGGGAACCGAACAGAAGGAGCCAGATGACTTCCTCAAACATAAAGCGGTCTTTATTGACAGCTTCTTCAATAATACATTCCAGATCAATGCCGCGGTAAAGCAGCTTTCCGTCACAGGGCACGATTTCTCCCTGTTCGTTTTTTTCGTATCCGATGACATCACAGATATTGGTTAGTCCTGCCAGGACACCGGTTCCGTCCGGATTCCGCAGGCCGCGCTTGACGCCGAGTTTTTCACTGACCTTCGGATCAATGAAATTATTCCGGCGGTATTCTTCACAGAGATGCTTCAGTTCGCTCTCTGTCAGTTCTTGTACTTCAGGGTAGATCATCATTTCCCTCCAGATATATACGCCTTCATTTTATAAAGAAAATGTTTTCAGTCAAGTGAAAATATTTTCAGCGAAAGGAAAAAGCCCGGTTTATGCCGTGCGGAAAAGAAATGGTATACTGAAAGTACAGGAGGTCTCTATGAAAACTGATCTTGCTAAAATAATCGAATGTCTGGAAGATGCTTCAGATGAAATAACCTTTTTCTATCATGTTCCCACGGAAACCATTGCGTACCGGAATTCGGACGGTCTCTGGCTGGAAGGACAGTCAAAACCGGCAGATCCGGATGATTACTTAGAGGACGTGATAGAACTGCCGTCAAGGTATGATATCAATGAATACGGGATCATGCGTGATTTCGCGGAAGAAGAGACAAAAGGAACAGCGCAGGAGTGGCTGATCAATTCATTGCACGGCAAAGGCGCGTTCCGGCGTTTCCGTGCTGCGCTTGACCGTTTCGGCCTGCGGGAAGACTGGTATGACTACAAGGACAGCGCCCTGCGGTCAATTGCCATGGTATGGTGCGAAGACAACGGGATCGAATACTATGAGACCAAGGAGTATGTTGACCCTGAGGATGAAGAGGATCCGTATTTCGATGAGGAGGAAGATGTGCAGTATATCAAGGTCCAGGCGAATGAACCGATGCATATCGTACAGATCAATGAGAAGAACATGCAGAATATCCTGTATATGACCGCTGCCTTCCGCAAAACGCTCGCTTCCTTCCATCAGCAGACCGTGAGCGAAGATCTTGAACAGGCGGAAGAGGAGATCGCATATTATCTAAAACGTGAATATCCTGTCTTTGCCGTCAGTAAGGACGGAAGGTTTGTCGGATATGCGGTATGCCGGATCGATGATTCCTGTGTATGGCTGGAATCCATCTATGTAAGGGATGAATTCCGCCGGAAAGGTGTCGGTAAAATGCTGTTCAGACATGCCGAAAAGATTGCGGAGGAATACGGCAACGATACCCTGTACAACTATGTGCACCCGAATAATGACAGGATGCTGAGATTCCTGGCAAAGATGGGCTACGATGTCCTGAACCTGATCGAAGTCCGGAAAGCCGGAAAAAACGAAAATACACCCGATACTTATACGATCGGCAACAATACATTCAAATACTGAGGCTACAGGAAAAAAAGATATTTCAAAAGAGGAATATCTTTTCTTTTTCGCAGAAATACATACTAATAGTATGTGAAAATAACATACTATTAGTATTATTGGTGTCTTCTTTTCTGTGTGCCTGTCATCTATAATGGAACCGGAACAGGAGGTATCTGCGTATGAAATTGTCCGCGAATATCCGTGAACTGCGCAGGCAGCGGGGAATGACACAGGAGAAATTCGCCGAAGTATTCGGTGTTACGACCGGTGCGGTATATAAGTGGGAATCCGGGCTGTCGGTGCCGGATCTGACCCTGATCCTGGAAATGGCTGACTTTTTCGGCGTTTCCACAGATATGCTGCTGGGATATCAAATGAAGAATAACCGGCTTGAATCAGCGCTTGAAGAACTGGATTCATTCATCCGGGATATCAATCCGGAAAATCTGGCGGCGGCAGATAAAATATTGAAAAAATACCCGAATAATTTGAAGATCGCAATGAAATGTGCCGGATTATATTATCTCTCCGGTCTGGAGACCCGGAACAGGGAAATGTTCGAGCACGCAGTCAGCCTGCTGGAAAAAGCGTCGCAGATGGTCGGTCAGAGCACAGATCCGGAGATCAGCGAATATACGATCAGCGCGGAGATCGGAGCGATCTACATGGCTATGGGAGAACATGAAAAAGGACTGGAACTGATGAAGAAGAATAATATCGGCGGAATATATAATGATTCGATCGGTATCAGCCTCGCCGCATTCATGCATCGTCCGGAAGAAGCGGAACCGTATCTCCTTAAAGGTCTGCTGCAGAGTTTCGGCACGTTTTCCAATTCGACCCTCGGTTATGTACTGCTGTTCTGTGAAAGGGGAGATTATCCTGCGGCGAGAGACAGCATTTCGTGGCTGCAGGAAATACTGGAAGGAATGCTGCAGGAAAAAGATGAATCGGGATTTCAGGCAAAAACCAAAGCTCTCATCTCTGTCATCTCTGCCTATGTAGAGATCAAAAGCGGAAATACGGAAAAAGCACACGAAACTCTTATCAAAGCAGCGGAATATGCCCGGCTTTTTGACAAAGACCCGGATTACAGTTTCAGCAGGATCCGTTCGATCAGTATCAGTATCCCGGATGGTTTCAATATGCACGACTCTCTTGGCGTTACAGCGGCTGAAAGTATAAAGACCCTGATACAGATTTTGAAGAGTTCCGAACTGGAAACCATGTGGCAGGGAGTGACGGCGCATGAGTGAGCAGAAAACAAAACCGGAAAATGTATTCCGGAGCCGGAATTTCCGTCTGGTTTATTTCGGCGCCCTTGTATCTGATCTGGGTGCTGTCCTGTACAGCTTTGCGGTAAGCTTCTATATTCTGGAGATCAGTGCCAACAATGCTTTTCTGCAGGGACTATATCTGGCTGTGTGCGGTGGGGCCCTGCTGCTGGCCACCCCGTTCGGCGGTGTACTTGGAGACCGTTTCAATAAAGCGAAGATCATGTTCATCTGCGATTATCTGAAGGGAGGCATGATCCTGCTGGCGGTTGCGGGTATGCTATGGATGAAACAACCGGTGGCACATATTGCGATCCTCTTCATGATCGGTATTCTCGGGAATATAGTCAGCGGGATCTTTTCACCGGCAGCGAGCGCTTTATTGCCGCATATCGTGGCCGAGGAAAAACTCCAGCAGGCAAATGCCTACTACTCCATCAAGAATGCCCTGCAGAATATTTTCGGTATTGTGCTGGCGGGCATCATGTATTCCGCACTGCCCGTCACGATACTCTTCTGTGTCGTTGGTGTCTGTTATCTCATATCCGGGCTCTCGGAAATGTTCATTCGTTATCAGCATGTTCCCGGCGGGGAAAAACTGACACTGCGGATCGTATTCGGCGATATGGGGGAAGGAATGAAATACCTCGGAACGCAGAAAGCGATCATGGCCATGATGGGTGCGATCCTGTTTATCAATTTCTTCTCCACACCGATTTACGGAAACTTTATCCCGTATTTTGTTAAAACGGATATTGCCGGGGCATCATCCTATCTGTTTGACAATATCCTCACACCGGAACTCTGGTCTTCTGTCTTCAATGTTCTTTTCGGCATCAGCTCATTGATCGGTTCC
>CADBPK010000238.1 GCA_902796465.1 uncultured Erysipelotrichaceae bacterium
AGAACCGGCAGATATGGTGATCGACTTCAGCCACCGCGACAACCTGGACTGGGTCACGGAATATGTCAGGAAAAACAACAGTGCCCTGGTTTACGGAACGACCGGATTATCCCCGGAACAGAAGGAACAGCTGAACCGGTTAGCAGAGACGAATCCTGTATTCTTCAGCGCCAATTTCTCATACGGCGTAGCTGTGCTCTCCGCCCTGATCAAAACAGCTGCACCGCTGTTAAAGGATACATTTGATATCGAGCTGACGGAAACACACCACAACCAGAAACAGGATGCCCCGAGCGGCACAGCCAAAGCCCTGCTGGAACTGCTCGATCCGGACAATGAATTCAAAAAAGTATACGGCCGTGAAGGCATGACCGGCGCCCGCGGAAAAGAGATCGGCGTCCATGCCCTGCGCGGAGGCACCGAAGCCGGCACCCACAGCATCTATTTCTTCGGTGAAAACGAAAGCATTACGATCACCCATCACGCGGACAACCGCATGATCTTCGTCAACGGCGCGATCCGTGCCGCTGCATTCCTGGAAGGAAAGGAAGCAGGCATGTATACCATGAACGACCTGCTGGGAGGGTTATAAATGAAAACAAGGATCGGTATCCTCGGATACGGCAACCTCGGCCGCGGCATTGAATGTGCCATCAGGGAAACAAACGACATGGAACTCGTCGCTGTATTTACACGGCGCAATCCGCAGACTGTTTCGATTCTTACGGAAGACGTACCTGTCCTGCCGGTCAGCGAGATCCTGGACTGGACAGACAAGATCGACGTGCTGATGCTGTGCGGCGGCAGCGCGAAGGACCTGCCGGTGCAGACACCGCAATACGCGAAGTACTTCAATGTCATCGACAGTTTTGATACGCACGCCAACGTATCGCAGCACTTCGCCAATGTCGACGCAGCCGCGAAGGAAGGAAACAAGACAGCGATCATCTCCGTCGGCTGGGATCCGGGTATGTTCTCCCTGATCCGTGCCTATTCCAACGCCATCCTTCCCAATGGAAGCGACTATACATTCTGGGGCAAAGGCCTCAGCCAGGGCCATTCCGACGCCATCCGCCGGATCCCCGGCGTCGCTGATGCCAGACAGTATACGATTCCCGTACCTTCCGCCCTTGAATCCGTCAGAAACGGGGAACACCCGGTCCTGACCACAAGGCAGAAGCATACCCGTGAAGCCTTTGTCGTTCTGGAAGAAAACGCAGACCCCAAAGTGATCGAAACGGAAATCAAACTGATGCCTAACTATTTTTCGGATTATGACACAACGGTGCACTTCATCGATGCTGAAACTCTTTCCCGTGAGCATTCCTCGATGGCACACGCCGGCTTTGTATTCCGCAGCGGAACCACAGGCCCTGAACACGAACACAACCATATTATCGAGTTCTCCCTGAAACTGGATTCCAACCCGGAGTTTACCACCGGCGTCATGATCGCATTTGCCCGTGCAGCCAAGCGGCTTGCGGACATGGGCCAGACCGGATGCAAAACCGTCTTTGATATCCCGCCTGCCCTTCTGTGCGAACAGAGCCCTGAAGAGCTCCGCAGTCATTTTCTATAAACAGCATATCTGCCATACAGCAGACAGAATAAGCACCGGCATGTTCCCCCTCGTTCTTTTACCAGCATATCCGGTGCTTTTTCTGTGGGAAAGCGGTATAAGAACCATCTTGACTAATATAAATAAACCAATTAGACTAATATTAGCTAAGGAGGTGTGAAGTATGCTTCAGGTGAATATGTTCGAGGCAAAAAGTGATCTTTCCGCTTTGGTTAAATCACTGGAAACACATAAAGAAGACAAAATATTTATAGCTAGGAACGGAAAACCTATTGTTCAGATGACTTTAATTCCAAATCAGCCAAAGAAAAAAAGAATCGGCAGTGCAAAGGGGAAATTCACAATTCCTGATGCTTTTGATTCCTGGGACAATGAAATAGAAGAGATGTTCGGAGACAACGTATGAAATTGCTTTTGGACACACACATCCTGCTGTGTGCTCTCACAGATGACGAAAGACTATCTCCAAAAGCAAGGCTTCTGATCGAAGATGAAGGGAATGATATTTATTACAGTATAGTCTCCCCATGGGAAATTGAACTGAAACACCTGAGACATCCCGATCAGATGCGTTTGACAGGTGAGGATCTTGATTTTTTTGGAGAAGATGCCGGATATCTCCGTCTGCCCATACAAATCCATCATATTTCTGCCCTGAGAAATCTCAGAAGAGAGGAAGGGTCTCCAAAACATCAGGATCCTTTTGACAGAATGCTGATAGCGCAGGCCGCAAGTTCTTCGATGTTTCTGCTGACACATGACGAAAGGATTCTGCAATATACCGATCCGCATATAATCTCTGTTTAAAAAGCGCATCAGCGCTTTTTACTTCATATTCTTTTTTGCCAGGATATAGATCCAGCTGAATCCGTACAGCTTTTCCGTATCCAGTCCGAACCTGCCGATTTCGATCATCTCACACGGCAGATCTTTGACAAGTTCCCTGATCCTGTCTTCATCCAGATATGTAAAGTGCCTCCCATGTGAAAATTCCTCATGATTCCCGTATTTGAATGAGGCATATAAAACACCATCTTCCTTCAATGCCCAGAACAGTTTCGGAAACAGGTTCTTCAGATCCTCATACGGCAGATGCATGACCGAGGCAGACGCATAGATGCCGTCATATGCGCTGTCAGCGCACAGCTCCCGGAAGTCCATGACCTTCACCGGCTGTTTCAGATACTCCGAAGCCAGCCTGCACAGTTCTTCCGATCCGTCACACGCGTCCGCTGTATAACCCTGTTCTTTAAAATACGCTGTATCCCTGCCGGAGCCGCAGCCCAGATCGAGAACATGTCCTCCTTTTCTGACATGTGAAAGAAACAGATCCTGCTGTGTCCGGTCTTTGATCTCAAATGCTTCGCGGAACTGTTTTTCCGCATGTTCGTTAAAATACGCAATCGTCTTATCCATATCCTTATTGTATCCTATCTGTTGACTTACCTGCAGGATGTAATACACTTTCCTTTGTGGA
>CADBPK010000239.1 GCA_902796465.1 uncultured Erysipelotrichaceae bacterium
CAATACTCAGAACAACAAGCTCTGTCTTGCCGGCGCCGCAGACACAATGCAGAAGAACATCCGACGTATCAATCAGTTCAGCACACTTCGCAGCGATCTCTGCCTGCGCTTTTGTCAGCGGATACTGCAGGGTATATTCCCCGCTGCCTTCCCTGACCGCTTCCAGAGATACCGGCTCCTTTTCCTCCTCCAGCATCATTCTTCCGAAAGAAATGCATCTCCGGCAGTACCATCCATTTGTCCCTTTATAGAAATATGATTCATCTGTGTTCAGACATCTCGGACACTGCATGCTAAAACTCCTCAGTTTTTATATTTGCAGGTAATCAGGACATACACGAAAAAAGTCATTCCGGCAGTATTGCGGCTGCAGGAATGACCTTTGATACTTTGATGATTTTATTATTGATGGATCTTTTCGTAATCCTCATCACTGACCGGTTCCAGCCATTCATGGGAACCTTCAACATTTCTTGCGATGATGGAAAGATGGGCAAACCAGCTGTCCTTCGCTGCACCGTGCCAATGCTTCACATCCAGCGGAATTGCGACAACGGTACCGGGTACCATATGCACCGGTTCCTTACCCCATTCCTGATACCAGCCTTCGCCGCCGACACATACCAGCGTCTGTTGTGCACCGTGATGTACATGCCAGTTGTTGCGGCATCCCGGCTCGAAAGTGACATTGGAAATGTCGACCTGGTCTTCCGGACCTGTCAGTCTGGCAAGCCAGCTTCCTCCGGAAAAGTACTGAATAACAGGATTGACTCCGCCGACTTCAAACGGTGATACATCTTCTTTTTTCATATGTTTTCTTTCCTTTCCTTATGCTTTTTTACACCATTTGTATAAACGTAGGTAATGATTGCGAATGCTGTGATCATCATTGCGAGGATGATCATCAGGGTCACGGTATATCCGCCTGTTGCGTCATAGATAAATCCGATAATGGAGGAGAATGCCGCGCTGCACATTGTACCGCACATGTTGATGGTGGGATATGTCCTGCCGTAGTTGGCCATTCCGAATACTTCCTTGGAAAGCGTGACTGTTCCTACAGTAGCCATGGAATATGTCAGACCGATACAGGCCGCTGCGACAAACATAACTGCTCTTGACGGGATGAACATCATCATGAGGACACCGGCGAAGACCAGTACGGTATAAATGCTCATGGAGATGCGTGCGCCGATCTTGTCAACAAGCGCACCCAGCACGATTTTTCCGCCTGTATTGACGAACATGCAGATGGACAGCATTGTCGCTCCGACAGAAGCATCCAGTCCGCTTTCTGCCGCTACGCCCGGGAAATGCTGGGTAATCGAAGTGGATGCTGCACCGCATACCGCAAATACGCAGAGCATTGCGACAAGCATCTTGTTGATTGGCAATGATTCCTGAACTTCTGCTGCGGTATTTACAGCAGCAGTCTTTTCCCCGTAAGGCTTCTGTCCTTTGACATATGGATCAATGGCAGGAAGGAAGAAGATCGCAGGCAGGTTCAGAAGGACCATCAGCACCGCGCTGATGACATAAGCTGTTCTCCAGCCGCTGGAAGCGATGATGGATGACATGACCGGTGAGAACACCGCACCGGCAAGTCCGCTGAAGCCCATGGCAATACTGGTAACCAGTGCATTGTTTTTGAAAAACCAGTGATTGATCACGATCGTGACAAAGACGAATCCGACGATTCCGGATGCGAATCCGCGCAGGCCGTTCAGTACATACATCAGAAATACGTTATTGCAGAGCGCAAGCAATGCTGTGCTTCCTGCGATCAAAGCTGTCATAGCTATCAGCATTGTCTTCAGGTTTTTCTCTTTCATCACACGCGGGGACATCATACCGCCTGCCGCAAAGCAGAGATTGCCGATCGTAACATTCATGCTTACAGCACCTCTGAGCAGACCAAGTTCCTCCGCGATCGGTGTAAAGAATGAGCCGGCTATATTTGTGATCAGACCGACGCCGGAAGCGATCAGTCCGCATAATGCAGCGATAATTACTATATATTTACCCTTCATGAGTGCCTCCTGTTGTGCTTACAACTGCAGTATATACAGGAGGTTTATTTATATCAAATACTTAATAATTATCGATTTTCCATGCCCGGAAAGCTTGATATAAAATCAATGAATTTCCTGGCAGCTTCCGTCTTTACGGACGTCTGTTTCCAGACAATTGCACTTCTTGTACTGATCTCGGGGCTCAGCGGCTTCAGGATCACTTTTGTCTGATCCAGGAACGGAACAGACCCCATAGCTGACAGTGATACGGCATGAGCGTCATATATCAGCTGTGCTGCCGTTCCGCCCAGGGCATTGTTATATGCAATATGCAGATCTTCCGGGTTCCTGCCGAGCCAGCTGTACAGCTCCGCTGCCACAGAACCGCGGAGAGGGAGTACCAGTTCACGGTCATGCAGATCCTGCGGCCGTATTAATTCCAGGGATGCCAGCGGGTCATCTGCCCGCATCATTGCGCACCAGGTCTCCGGTTCCGCAAAGCGGATAAAACTCATTCCGGAAAGATCGATCGGTTCAAGCATGACGCCGAAATCGATCAGTCCCCTTTCCAGCTGGTACCGGCCCATATCGGCTGTGGAAGTAAATACTTCAAACAGAACGCCCGGATATTGTTTCCGGAAAGCACTCATCATTTTGCTTAACAGAGCAGTAGAACGGATCAGACCGGTCGTGATCCGGATGACCCCGCTCAGGGATTCGCTGTTGGTTTTCAGATCGGAAACCGTTTTATCCGAAAGTTCAATGATCTCTTCCGCCCTTTCCTTCAGCAGCATTCCTTCCGCAGTCAGACGCATCTTCCTGACATCACGTTCAAAGAGCGGAACACCCAGTTCTTCTTCCAGTTCCCTGATCTGCCGGCTAAGTGTCGGCTGTGTTATATGCAGCAGCTCTGCCGCTTTTGTTATATTCTCTGTTTTTGTAATCATCAGAAAATATCTCAGTATCCGCAGTTCCATACCTGATCCTCCGCGCCGGTTCTGTGCCGGAATGCTTACCGATATCTATTTTACAGGCTGAAAAGCCAATGAGCTATGAAGAAAACATCGTATAGCTTAAAAAGACCTCCTCACAAAATATCATCGTGAGAAAGTCTTTTCTTCAGCTGATTACTGATGCAGAAGTTCTGATTTGGTATCCCGTTCCATTAACTTCCTTACGGTAGCCGTCGGATCAGCACCGCCGTTCACAACTGCATTCACGGCTGCTGTGATCGGCATTTCCACATCATATTGTTTCATCATAGCCATTGCGGCAGGCAGCGCGTTGATTCCTTCCACGACCATACCGACCTGTTTTACAGCTTCTTCCGGGGCAATACCCTGCCCGATCAGGTTTCCGCAGCGGTTGTTGCGGCTGTGCTGACTGGTTGCGGTTACGATCAGATCACCCATACCGGCAAGCCCCAGGAATGTATCATCAAGGCAGCCAAGTTTTGCGCCAAGCCGTTCCATTTCAGCCAGTCCTCTGGTGATGATCGCTGCTTTCGTGTTATCCCCGTATCCGAGACCGGCGGAAATACCGGAAGCCAGCGCGATGATATTCTTCAGGGCGCCGCACAGTTCAACACCCTTGATGTCTGTATTGGTATAGACACGCAATACGGAATTTGTAAATTCGTCCTGTACGATCTTTGTAATCGCAGGATCTTTATGTGCCGCAACGATCGTTGTCGGCAGATCCCTGGCCACTTCCTCGGCATGTGTCGGTCCGGAAAGCGCAACGACAGGGACATCAGGAATCTCTGCAGAGATCACTTCACTCATCGTAAGCAGCGTATCCTTTTCGATACCTTTGGCGACATCGACGATGATCTGCTTTTCTGAAATATACGGGGCAGCTTTCTGCGCCGTGGATCTCACAAATACCGAAGGCACCGCAAACAAAACGATATCCGCATCCTCACAAGCTTCACGGATCTCCTTTGTAAAACGGATCTGTTCCGGGATCACCATGCCCGGCAGATTCTTATGCCGGCGGGTCTGATCCAGTGTGTCAACTTCCTCCGCGATTGCCGACCAGACTGTAACTGTTTTGCCTGCATTCGCGAGCATCCTTGCCAGTGCGATTCCCCATGTGCCAGCTCCGAGAACTCCTATTTTCATAATTCCCCCCCTGTTGTGTTTATTTGTGAGACATCATAACACGATTTATTTACAAATTGATACCTGCATACATTTCAAGGAATACGATCTTCACATCCGTGATCTGCGCATTATGCTCAGGATCTTCATAAACATCGATCACATAAAGAGAAACGACCGGATCACTTGTGACCATTTCCCCGCGGCACAGGATCCTGTAGTTTGTGCCGGATACAACCTGGGTGCCGAGCAGTGCGACCGGATAAAAACCGACGCCGGTATATCCTTCCGCAGCTTTGTCAAAAGCGTTCTGGGCATTCTCCGGCAGTCTGACCGGGTCTGCTTTCTTCACTTCCCAGCTCCCTACAGCTTCCTGCGTATTCACGTTCTCCAGCGTATAGATATTATTGATATCCATCTTGATATTCCCGATGATCTCCGGACTGCCTTCAAAAGGCTCATAGATCGTCAGAATATACCACTCCGGTTCCGCATCCGGTGTCACGACTGTCCCGGTGCAGAGATATGCCCTGTTGGTTCCGGAAACAACCTGCTCCGCAACCACAGCGACCGGTGTATATCCGACACCCGTCAATGTTTCTGTCGCCTGTTCAAAGACAGCAGTTTCTTTTTCTGTCAGGTTTACGTTTGCTTCACTGTTTACCGTCCATCCGCCCGGCGCGGAAAGTTGTTCATTATTCTCTTCTTTTTGTTCGGATGCCTGCTTTCCAGTGCAGCCTGCTGTCATGACAGCCAGAACTGTCACGCATAATAATGCAATTCCTGTTTTTTTCATCATTTACTCCCTGGTATAAAAATCTCTTCACCGCAGATCTTCCGGAGTCGTGATCTTGATATTTCCGTAATCTCCTTCAACGAGCCTGATCTTCCTGCGGCTGTATTTTTCAAATACGGAACAATCGTCCGTACCGGTAAAACCATCCTCTATTGCCCTCCGCATACAGCGGATGATATCGGAGGTATAGAAAACCTGCGGGGTCTGTGCCGCGTACAGCGTATCACGGTCCGGTGTTTTCTGAATATACCCGTCTTTGGTCACCTTGATGGTGTCCTTGACCGGTACAGCGAGACATGCGGCTTTTTCCTCTTTCATGGCTTTCTTCAAAGCACGAAGGGATTTCATGGTCAGATACGGACGGGCTCCGTCATGGATCATGACAACGTCTTCAAGCGCTGCGCTGAGTCCGCTGATAACACTTTCCTGTCTTGTACTGCCTCCTTTTACGATCGTTATGGCTCCAGGCCAGAAATCCATTTTGATATGTTTCTGGTATTCCCGGATATCAGTAACAACGACGACCTGCGTACAGTCTTTGTCCTGCAGGAAGGCATCCATCGTTTTTTCCAGTATCATTTTCCCGTCTGACAGTTTTGCGTATACTTTGTTGAATCCAAGCTTCATCCTGGTCCCGCTGCCTGCCGCAACGATCACTGCGCTGTATTTCATATCATTCCCATTCCTTTTTATAAATCATACAGAAACATCATAAACTATTTTTTCTTCTTTGTATGTGTTTTTATCGAATCATAAAAAAACCAGCTTTCGCTGACTCATGAAAACAATATGCCCAATCCGCCGTAAGATACAGCTGTCATGATCACTGCCGCAAGGAAGATCCCGAGCAGGATGGAAAGTGATGCCTTCTTCAGATCCATATCGAACAGTGCTGCGACAAGGCTTCCTGTCCAGGCACCGGTGCCCGGAAGCGGAATCCCGACGAACAGCATAAGACCCCAGAAACCATACCGGTCTACCTTTGGTTTGTTCTTTCTCGCCTTTTCTTCCAGCCATTCCGCGAATCTGCTCATATGATGGTTTGCCATCCATTCGATCACCCTTTCGATGAACAGCAGAATAAACGGAACCGGAAGAATATTGCCGAGAACACACCATAATACCGCTTCCCGTATCGGCATCTTCAGAAGCCTGGCCAGGATCAGTCCGCCTCTTTCCTCTACCAGCGGCACCATGCTTACAAGAAAGACGGAAAGCTGGGGTGAAAGATATGTTCCCAATGTTGACATGAACCATTCAATAAATCCTGTCATTTTCACCTCTTTTATAACGTAAGTAACTGTATCACACTCCATTCCTGCAGGCAATCAGATACCGAAATATATTTTTTGAAAATTTATGCAGGTTTTTGTTGACAGAGCAATATGCATTTAGTATTATATTAAAGCATTCGATGAAACGGGCCTGTAGCTCAGGTGGTTAGAGCGCACCCCTGATAAGGGTGAGGTCGTTGGTTCAAGTCCATTCAGGC
>CADBPK010000240.1 GCA_902796465.1 uncultured Erysipelotrichaceae bacterium
GTAATCCACCATAAAAATGGTGTTTCCGTTAATACTTCTCATATCGATTTTCCTTTCTTATAATCAAAAGTTTTTCTTGGTGGTGCATATATATTAACACATTTTATCCGGCATGTGAAGAGTCTTAAGAAATTCTCATATTCAAGGATTCCGCTCTGTGCATTATCTGTTATAATTGAACGGTAAGTTTTCAGGAGACTGCAATATGAATGATTATCTGAATATATTTATTAGTATATTATTTGCGGGTATTTCCGTTGTTATGTTTACCCGTTCCATCCGTAATTCAAAGAAGATTATGATCCACGACAAGCAGTGGTCAACATTCCGTATGATCTTTGTCGCAATCGGTGTCGTATCCCTGATCAACCTGGTCGTCGGCGAAAAAACAATATACGATTATGCCCGTATTATTTCAACATTTATCGTCGTTTCATCACTGACTGCCGCCCGTGACGGCATTGGGGAAGAAGGCGTTGTATCCAATGGCAAATTCTATCCGTGGAAGATCGTGCGTTCTTATGACTATGAAGTTGCGAAGAGCCTTTTCACCGTATATTTTACGATCGAATCCACCAATGCAAAGAAACCGGATGAATATACGACAAAAGCAGTTGATTTCGACCTTGTAAACGAGGAATATGTCAAGGAATTCCTCCGTATGAACCAAGGCCGGAAAAAAACAAGAATGAAGAAAAAGAGGAAATAATTCCAGCAGCCGGAACGATGTTTCCGGTTTTATTATGTTTTTTCAGCAGTTCGGTTGACAGAATACAAGCCAGTTATTATGATTAATATAGTCAAAATGACTATAGGCGGTGGTCTATGGAAAAAAGAAATGAACAAGGTCAGACACTGGAAGAATTCCTTGCGGCGTATGACGCGAACCGGTACCGTAATCCGAGCAATACCGTGGATATGGTGCTGATGACCGTTTCCGAAGGAAAACTGAAACTGCTGCTGATCAAACGAAAGAATCATCCCTTTATCGGTGACTGGGCACTGCCCGGTGGTTTTATCGATTTTGAGGAAGACATGGAGAAGGCTGTCATGCGTGAACTGGAAGAGGAGACGAATATTACCGATCATACCTACTTCAGGCAGCTGTACACGTTCGGCAATGCGGACAGGGATCCGCGTACGCGCATTATAACGACAGCCTATCTTTCCCTTACACCGGAAGACAATATCAGACAGACAAAGGCACAGGATGACGCGGCGGATGCGGCATGGTTTTCCATTTCCAAGGAAGTGATCCGGCTGGATGGGGGAACCAGGGAATCACGGCTCTCCATTGTGTCTGAAGAAAAGAACAGCCATATGATCTATCTTGTTACGGATGAGGCACAGCACAACTATATGGTGACCAAATCCGAAATTCTTCCGGAATCCAACTGCCGGCTTGCGGCCGATCATATCAAGGCTGTGAACATGGCCGTCGACCTTGTCCAGAACCGGGCAGCTTCCACGGGTATTCTTTTCAATCTCCTTCCCGATGAATGTACTTTGCGGGAGATCCAGAATGTTTACGAAGCGGTTACCGGTCATAAGACGGACACAGGCAATTTCAGAAGGGATATCAAAAAAATGCTGAAAGCTACCGGCAATCAGAAAATGGTAAAAGGAAAGCCGGCAGCGCTGTACAGTTTCAATCCTATGTATCAGTATCTGGAGGAAAATCTATGAAAAAAGCACTGATCATTATTGATATGCAGAATGATTTCATCGATCAGGCACTCGGGACACCGGAGGCACCGGCAGCTGTCCCGGAAGTCTGCAGACTGATCCGCGACGAATCATTCACACACATCTATGCGACGCTGGACACGCACACAGAAGACTATATGCAGACACTGGAAGGCAAGTATCTGCCGGTCGTACACTGCGTCAAAGGTACGGAAGGTTGGCAGATCCGGCCGGAGGTAAAGGCAGAACTCGATAAGAGAGATGCAGTTTATGTCGAAAAGCCTACTTTCGGTTCTGTCAGACTGGCAGAGATGCTGCGGGAACTGGATCCGGATGACATTACCATTGCCGGACTCTGCACGGATATCTGCGTTGTAAACAATGCTCTGCTCCTGCGCAGTTATCTGCCCAATACACCTATTTATGCTTCTGCGTCCGCATGTGCGGCCACAACACCGGAAAACCATCAGGCAGCGCTGTCAGTCATGCGTTCCTGTCAGATCGAAATAATTTAAAAACGGAGGATAAAATGACAAACATTCATGTTGAACCTTATGTACCGGATGAAGATTATGACAATCCGGCAATGATCACTGACTTTTATGAATTTACGATGGCAAACTGCCTGTTCCTGCATGGCTTCAAGGATACCATCATGGTATTTGATATGTTCTTCAGGAAAAATCCGGATAACCTGGGTTATGCCATCAGCTGCGGTCAGGCAAAGCTTCTGAAATTCCTGCGGGAATATCATTTTACCGACAGGGATATCATCTGGCTCAGAACAAAGGGAATGAGCGAAGAATTCTGCGAATATCTCAGAACCTATAAATGGAAAGGCGATGTGTATATGCTCCGTGAAGGCACAGTCAGCTATCCGCAGGTACCGATGGTTCGTATCGAATGCGACATGGTCGGCGCGATCCTGATCGAGACATATCTCCTGCAGACAATGAATTTCCATTCCCTGATCGCCACAAAGGCAACCCATATTACCGGCCTGAGTTCACATACTCCGCGTAACGTAATGGAATTCGGCACAAGAAGGGCACAGGGAGCATCTGCCGGCAATGACGGTGCCTACGCTTCCATTCTCGGCGGCTGCATCGGTACGGCAAACTGTCTGGCGGAAATGAAATTCGGATCAGATGTAAAGGCGGTAGGAACGATCGCCCATAGTTTCATCGAATTCTATCCGACGGAATATGATGCATTCAAGGCATACGCTGAAACATATCCGGATAATGTATCACTGCTGCTGGATACCTACAGCATCTTTGAATCCGGTCTGCCGAATCTCATTAAAATTGATGATGAAATGATCAAGATGTATCCGGATGATCCGAACAAGAGAGTTAAGGCGGCCCGTATTGACTCCGGTGACCTTGCGCGCGGATATAAGAAGCTGAGAAAAGCCCTTGACGCAGCCGGTAAACCATATATCAAGCTCGTTGCCAGCAACTCGCTGGACGAAAAGAAGATGTCGCAGATGGAAATGTATGAAGACGCGCATTTCGATTCCTACGGTGTCGGCGAAAAGCTGATCACTTCCGCGACCGATCCGGTATTCGGCGGTGTATACAAGCTCGTTGCTGTCAAGCAGGCAGATGGTTCATATGAGCCGAAGATGAAATGTTCCGATTCCGCATCAAAAGCAATCATTCCGGGCAAACTGATGGCATGGCGTGTATTTGACGAGGAAGGAAAAGGACAGTGCGATATCATTTCGCTGGATGATGAAGTATTCGAAGACAATACCGATGTCGAAGTCTTCAATCTTGATCCGGATGCCCTCGACAGGATCAAGAAGATCCATATTAACCATGTGGAAAGGATCCTGATTCCGCATATGATCAACGGAGAGATCGTTCTAGATCTTCCGACGATCGCACAAAAGAAGGATTATATCCGTGAACAGCTGACGAACCGCGTCTGGGAGAGTGAACTGCGTCCGGAAATGCCGCACCAGCACTATGTTGATCTCAGCCTGAAACTGGCAGAGCTCAGAAATGAACTGTATGAAAAACTGCACGGAGGCATGATTTGAAACAGGCACTGATGTTTGGAGGCGCCTTTAATCCTCCTACCCGTGCACATATCGATCTTGCCCGTTATGCCATGCAGGAGACTGATGCGGAAGCTGTGATATTCGTACCTACAAAGATGAATTATATCTCCGAAGATCAGGGCAAAAACTACGCGTTCACAAATGAGGAACGCCTAGAGATGCTCAGGAAGATCGCTGAAAATAATCCATGGATGGAAGTCAGTGATTTTGAGATCGTCAGTGAAAAACAGCCGCGTTCCTATGAAACACTCTGTCATCTGCGGGATGAAGGATGGCAGTGCAGGCTCCTGTTCGGAACGGATAAACTGTGTGAACTGGAAAACGGCTGGAAATACATCGACAGGATCACGGAGGAATTCGGCATTGTCTGCATGGAGCGCTCCGATGACAACGCTGCAGAAATCATCGAAAATGATCCTTATCTGAAATCGCTGGCTCCCTATATCACGATCGTCAGGACGCCGGAAACCTATCACGGCATCTCCAGTACGGCAGTACGGAAGAGCCTGTCTGAGATCAGTGAAAAGAAGGAAGCAGTCCGGCAGATGATACCGGAAGAAATATATGACATACTTCATGTCTGAGAGGCTTATATGAAAAATATGATGATCAAGGCCGGTACGGCAGTTCCGAAGATGCGGGTGGCTGATCCGCGCTTCAATACACAGGAAATCATTTCCCTGATCCGTAAACATCACGACTGCGGCATACTCGTTTTTCCAGAGCTCTGCCTCAGCGGATATACGTGCGCTGACCTGTTCGGTCAGCAGGCTTTGTACCAGGGTGTTCTGGAAGGGTTGAAGGAGATTGAAAAAGTTTCAGCCGAATACCCGGAAACACTGATCGCAGTAGGAGCGCCGATCCGGCACGCCAATGCGTTGTTTAATACCGCTGTATTCTTTTCGGAAGGTGTTATGAAAGGTATCATTCCGAAGATCAATATTCCGAATTACAGCGAATTCTATGAACAGAGATGGTTCTCATCCGGTAAACGGATCCGCAATGCCTGGACCATGGTAAACGGCCGTGAGGTACCTTTCGGCACAGACCTGTTCTTTGAGGATCCGGAAAGCGGCGTATGTGTCGGCTGCGATATCTGTGAAGATCTCTGGGTACCCGATAAACCAAGTACACATGCGTGTCTCGCAGGCGCTAATGTGATCGTGAATCTTTCCGCTTCCGATGAACTGATCGGAAAACAGGATTTCCGCCGTACGATGGTCCTCCAGCAGAGTGCCGCATGCTACTGCAGCTACCTGTATACTTCTGCCGGCAGTGATGAAAGCAGCACTGATCTGGTCTTCTCCGGACATACACTGATCGCGCAGGACGGCAGACTTCTCTCTGAATCCATTTTTGATGAAAGAAGTTCTGTTAAAACGGCAGTCCTGGATATTGAATCCAGCATATTCAACCGCGCTCATCAGAATACATTTACCAATCAGAAAGAAAAGGAATATCAGAAGATCCCGGTCCGTATCAGACCGCTCGGTGGGAGCTATACGATCAAGGCGGATGATCTGACCCGTTTCCTGCGGGAAGAAAAGTACGAGATCGCACCATTCCCGTTCGTTCCTAAAGATGATGAGATCCGCGCAAAGAGATGTCAGCGTATCCTGCATATCCAGGCGCAGGGTCTGGCAACCCGTGTGCGGGCAACCGGCATCAAGACGCTTGTGATCGGTATCTCAGGCGGTCTGGACAGCACGCTTGCGCTGATCGTATGTCATGAAGCAAGAAAGATCGTCCCGGATATCCGCATAATCGGTTATACGATGCCTAATGAAGGCAATACAACATCGCGCACATATGATAATGCCATCCGTCTCATGCAGGCGCTGGAGGTCGAGATCCGGGAAGTCCCGATCGGAAAATCCGTTAAATTACATCTGAATGACATCGGGCACGGTGAAGAATATCTCGGTGAATCCGATACGACATATGAAAACGCACAGGCCAGAATGCGTACCTATATCCTGATGGATGCGGCAAATATGGAAAACGGTCTTGTTGTAGGTACCGGAGATCTTTCCGAGCTTGCTCTCGGCTGGTGTACATACAACGGTGACCATATGTCCATGTATGGCGTCAACGCTTCTGTACCGAAGACGCTGGTCCAGTATATCTGCCGTGTTTACGCTGAAATGACGGATAACAAAGTGCTTTCCGAAACCCTCATCAGCATCGTCGATACACCGATTTCGCCGGAGCTTACGCCAAATATGAACGGCCAGATCGCACAGAAGACAGAAGAAAAGATCGGCAAATATGACCTGAATGATTTCTTCCTGTTCTACTGCATGCGTTATGGTTTTGATCCGGAGAAGATCCTGGCATTCGCATCTGTCGCTTATCCGGCACTTTCAAAGGAGTAGATCAAAGAAGCGGAAATACGGTTCTTCAAGCGTTTCTTCTATCAGCAGTTCAAGCGCAGCTGTCTGCCGGACGGACCGAAAGTCGGTTCCGTTACATTAAGCCCGCGCGGTGACTGGCGTATGCCGAGTGACGCTGCTGTTTCCTGCTGGCTGGAGGCTCTGGAAAAAGCATGAGACCGGAAGAATTTCTGGAGATCATACATACTTCGGAAAAACTGAAGGATACGATGCGCCACTGCTATACAAGCCAGGGAAGAAGGGAAAGCGTCGCCGAGCACAGCTGGCGTATCACATTGATGGCTTACTTTCTGCAGGATCAGTTTCCGGAAGCGGACATGTTCAAGATCATGAAGATGTGCGTTATCCATGATCTCGGTGAAATATTTACCGGTGATATTCCGGTATTCGCCAAAACTGAACAAAATGAAAAAACAGAAGAACAGCTTCTGTATGAATGGGTGGATTCCCTGCCTTCCCCGTACAATACAGATATGAAAGAACTGTATGAAGAAATGCGGGAAAGAAAGACGCTCGAAGCGAAGATCTACAAGTCACTTGATTCCCTCGAAGCGCTGATATCGCATAACGAATCCGATCTCAGTACATGGGAGGATCATGAATATGATCTCCAGATGGTATATGCGGATGACCGTGTAACATTCTCAAGGTTCATGACGGAACTGCGGGAAGTAATACGGGAAGAGACAAGAGAAAAGATCCGGACGGAAGGCGGCAGACGATGAATACCATCATCTGGGACTACAATGGGACGATCATCGATGATCTTGATCTCTGCGTCAGGATCGAAAACGAGATCCTGAAGAAAGTGGATGCGGGCATTTCGATCACATCGGAGATGTATCGTGATCTGTTCTGTTTCCCGGTCATACACTATTATCACAAGATCGGATTTCCGTTTGAAAAGATGTCTTATCCCGAAATATCAAATCTCTTTCATGCGCGGTATGCGGAGCATTTCCATGAGTGCAGGCTGACGGAGGGATTTGAAGAAGTTATACGCCTGACGGAAGAAAAAGGATACCGGAATGTGATCCTTTCAGCCGCTGAAGACAGCGCACTTCAGGCACAATGCCGTGAACTCGGCATTGACCGTTATTTTACCGCCATTATGGGCATGCAGAACAATCTTGCGGAATCCAAAGTGGATATGGCTCTGGAATGGATGGAGAAAGCCGGTGTAGACGCAGACGACTGCATCTATATCGGCGATACGACCCATGATCAGGAAGTCGCGGAAGCACTGGGAATCAATAAAATCTATCTTGTGGCATGCGGACATCAGTCGTGGCAGGTACTGAAGTCAGTCAGTGACAATGTTTACCGGAATCTGAAGGAAATGGCAGACGCCGGTCTGTTCTGAAACACAAAGCTGTACAAAAAAATGATCCCGGAGGATCATTTTGGATGATACAGCTTTTTTTGCTGGTAAACAGGGTCGAATGTGACATTCACACCCAGTTTGCGGAAAACATTTGCGTCTTCCAGCGGAAGGACAACAGTGGAATGAGCTTCGGAGCCTCTTAATTTATTCAGCTGTTCCATAGCCTTTGCTGTTGTTTTATTTGTCTTGGCCGTGATGGCAAGGGCGATCAGTAATTCATCGGAATGCAGACGTGGATTGCGGTTCCCGAGGTTGTTGATCTTGAGATTCTGGATCGGCGTAACATATGCAGGTTCGATCAGCAGTGTTTCTTTATTGATGCCGCCGAGAGCCTTGATCGCATTTACGATGACAGCTGCCGAAGGTCCGAAAAGGGAAGATGTTTTTCCCGTTACCACTCGGCCGTCAGGAAGTTCCAGAGCCATGGCGGGCTGGTCAGTTTCGAAAGCCTTGTTTCTTGCGACAAGTGCGACCTGACGGTCAGCTGCGCTGACATGTGCTTCATTCATCAGAAGTTCGATCTTGGTCACTGTGCTTGCCGGTATCTTGTCTGTTTTGATATCAACAAGTGCCTGATAATAACGGCGGATGATCTCATCCTTAGCCGCCTGGACGGCTGCTTCATCATCAATGATGCTGAAGCCGACCATATTGACACCCATATCTGTAGGCGACTTGTATGGAGAAGTTTCCTGAATGCGTTCGATAATGCGGTTGAGGACAGGGAAAATTTCCACATCACGGTTATAATTGACCGCTGTTTTTCCATATGCTTCCAGATGGAACGGGTCGATCATGTTGACATCATTCAAATCAGCAGTAGCTGCTTCGTATGCCAGATTGACCGGATGCCTGAGCGGCAGGTTCCATACCGGGAATGTTTCAAACTTGGCATATCCTGATTTAATGCCGTTAGCCTGATCATGGTACAGCTGGGAAATGCAGGTTGCCATCTTGCCGGAACCCGGACCGGGTGCGGTAACGACGATCAGTCTGCGCTGTGTCTTGATATACTGGTTCTTTCCGAGTCCTTCTCCGGATACGATATAATCGACATCGATCGGATATCCTGCGATCGGATAATGCAGGTAATAAGGGATCTCGCTGCTCTTCAGCTGCCGGATAAATGCATCGGCGGAAGGCTGATGGGTATACTGCGTAATTACAACGCTGCCGACAAACAAGCCAAGGGCATGCAGCGCATCGACCATGCGGAATACTTCCTGGTCATAGCTGATCCCGAGATCTCCGCGTGATTTGGACTGTTCGATGCTGTTGGCATTGATGCAGATAATGAGTTCCACATCATCCTTCAGTTCGGTAAGCAGGCGGATCTTGTTGTTGGGTTCATACCCGGGCAGAACTCTGGCCGCATGGAAGTCCTCAAACATCTTGCCGCCGAATTCCAGGTAAAGCTTACCCTGAAACATCTTAATTCTGTCCAGAATCTTATCTCTCTGAAGCTGTAAATAACGATCTGAATCAAAAGCGATCTTTCTCATAAAAATTACCTCAATAAACAAAAGTATAACAGAAATATTCGTGATTTCTTATATAATATTTTTGTGGAAACGGGGAATATGGTGATGAAACAGGAAAAATCATGCGGCGCAGTAGTGACAGACAGTAATGGAAAATATCTGGTAATACGGCAGGTCCAGGGTCACTGGTGCTTTCCGAAAGGACATACGGAAAATGATGAAACGGAAGCGGAAACTGCACTTCGCGAGATCCGTGAAGAGACAGGATATGATGTTGAACTGCTTGATGGATTCCGCTATACGCTTTCCTATTCTCCGGCACCGGGAATCATGAAGGAAGTGGTATATTTCGCGGCCGGATTAAAGGGCGGTTCCGGTAAGAATCAGAAAGAAGAAGTCAGTGCAATATACTGGATGGATCCTGAAGAAGTCCGGAAATGCATCACCTATGAAAATGACAGAAACCTGTTTGAAGCTGTTCATGCGTTTCTGCAGAAAGGGAACAAATGATCTCTCTTATTCCGGGAAATCATAACGCGGTAAGGGAACTTGCGGATCAGGTCATTGAATTGACCGGCGACCCATGGTTCCGCAAGAACCGTGCTTCTGTCAATGTGCTGATGGCAGACGGTACACCGGCGGCGCTGGAAATACATACCTGCGAAAACAGGATCGTGCAGTTCCACCTCCGGTTTTTTGCCGATCTTCCAGTTCACCGGCTGAAGCATATTTTCTGGAATTATGAAGAAACCCTGATCAGGACTTATCAGCCTCTGAAACTGCTGGCATACGGTTGTGATGCTTTCCTGACAGCACGGCTGAAAGAAAATCTGTATTATGCCAAGGGACGGAGCTGGATGCGGATCCTGGAACCATGGCGTCTTCAGATGAGTGATCTGTGCTTCGACGATGAAGGATTCATCATCGATCAGGGAAGGATGGAATCCATTCCCTTCGGATGGTTCAATACAAAAGATAAAGGATGCGGCTGGATCGCTGCATATAACCTGCTGAAACTCAACGGCAGGACACAGCCGATGCAGAAAGTCGCTGAGTCACTCGGCAGAAGGGCAGTCATGGGTGCAATTGCGGGAGAAGCATTTTCCGTGCTGTATGTATGGCTCCGCCAGCAGGGGATGCCTGTCTCACTGACACTTCCCGGCAACAGGTCTGCTGAAAAAGCAATGCTCTCAGGGAAAAACGGCATATTGTTATATACACACCGGAATGGTCTGCATTATGTTCTTTATGAGAATCTCGGCAACGGCAGAATGCACTTCTTCAATGCAGTATACGGCAGGAAGATGCATATTGAGGAACCGGGAGCGTTTATACGGAAGAACTGCTTTCTTCCGCTGACAATGGTAATCTGCGTGAAATGAAACGGATAAGGTGAGGATGCTTATGAAAAAGATCAATAAAATACTGACAGCTTTCCTGGCTGCGGCTGTTTCCGCCGCTGTGCCGCGTATGGAAGTGCATGCGGAAATAAGTGTTCCGTCTGACGGCAGGTTTTACCTCGCGGACAGTGTCAGTGAAGAAGTATATTATGAATCCTACGGCAGCTATGCAGAAGCTTCCGCGGCTTTTGAAAGTATCCGTACGAATTACGATAACCTCTGCATTTACAAAGACGGCAGGATCCTGCGGGCTGAATATGCGCTTATCTATATCCGGCAGACAGACGCCTGTGATTACAATGTCACCTATCAGTCCGAAGACAGAAAAGAAAATGGTTATACAAACGGCTGTTACGGCAAGGATGCCCTGTATCTTGATACAGATTCCGCCGGAAACTCTGTTCTTTTTGAACTGAGCGGGGTCCGCGGATGGATGTCTTTGGATGACTGTGAGATCATTCCGGAAGAAAAAGCAGAATCTGTCCGTTCTTCGTGGAGTGTGAAAAACAGAAAACTGATCCATCACATCCAGACCGGCATCGGAACCATGAATATTGACCTGGATCTCGGTGAAGCAAATGCTTCCATGCCGGACGGAGATTACTACAGCTATGACGGTCATTACTTCTATGCAGCAGATTCTTTCCGTGATATGTCGGAAGACCTGCGCGCCGGAAGGCATAAATACAGCGTCAACGCAGATGATCCTTACTACAACTATTTTATGTACCTTTCACACCGTTCCCTGACAGCGTATTCCGCCGATGACGTGAATAAGCTCTTTACGGAACAGTACGGGCTTCGGCAGGCAATGGATCATTACCGCGACAGAAACGGTGACAGCGCGGATGATACGCTGAACCGGTCTCAGTTTTACGGTATATTCCCTGCATTCTGGGAGTATCAGTATGAATACGGCGCAAATGCCATGATGATGCTGGCCTTGTCGACCAATGAATCCGCATACGGCAGAAGTGCTTTCGCCTACCGGAAGAATAATCTCTTCGGACATGCGGCATTTGACAGTGATGCGGAAAAGAGTTCATCCAAGTACAGCAGTCCGGAAAGATCTGTACTCTCGCACGCAAAGAACTATATCTGCGACCTTTACTGCAATCCTTCTTCCTATACGTATCACGGTCCGCATTTCGGCAACAAAGCCGGCGGTATGAACGTTTCCTACGCATCCGATCCCTACTGGGGAGAAAAAGCCGCTGCCATCATGGGCTCCTATGACCGTGATCTCGGCGACAGGGATAAAGGACGATATACAATCGGTCTTGTGCTGGATCACGCATCCGTAAAGGTATATGGCGCTCCCAACA
>CADBPK010000241.1 GCA_902796465.1 uncultured Erysipelotrichaceae bacterium
ACCAGCCATGCCAGACCGCTGATCGCCAAGGGACTGGTAGAGGTTGCTTTGAAAGAAAACGCAGACGCGATCTGCCATGGCTGCACGGGCAAGGGAAATGACCAGGTACGGTTTGAACTGGCGATCCGTCATTTCGCACCGGATATGCAGATCATTGCCCCATGGAGGGAATGGAATCTCAAATCCAGAGATGACGAGATCGACTACGCGGAAGCACATAACATACCGCTGAGGATCTCCAGGGAAACAAACTATTCCAAGGACAAGAACATGTGGCATCTGAGCCATGAAGGACTTGACCTTGAAAATCCGGCAAACATGCCGACATATCAGAAACCGGGCTTCCTGGAAATGTGCGTATCACCGATGGACGCACCGGATGAGCCGGAAACAGTCGAGATCGATTTCGTACAGGGCGCGCCGGTTGCGGTAAACGGCGACTACATGACCATGAAGGAGATCATCCTGAAGCTCAATGAGATCGGCGGAAAGCACGGCATCGGACTTCTGGACCTGGTCGAAAACAGACTCGTCGGCATGAAGAGCAGGGGCCTGTATGAAACACCTGCAGGAACGATCCTGTATGAAGCGCATAAATATCTGGAAAGTATTACACTGGATAAGATGACAAGCCATAAGAAAGCAGAGATCGCCCTGACATTTGCGGACCTGGTCTATGACGGACTGTGGTTCACACCGCTCAGGGAAGCGCTGTCCGCATTCGTGGACAAGACACAGGAACCGGTTACCGGCAAAGTCAAACTGATGCTCTATAAGGGCAATATGATCAAGGCCGGTGTATGGAGCGACTACTCATTGTACAGTGAAGACCTTGCGTCTTTCGGCGAATCGGATTACGATCAGAAGGACTCGGAAGGATTCATCAAGCTCTACGGTCTGCCGATCACGGTGCAGGCAAGAGTCGACCAGAAGAACAAAAAGTAAAAAAAGGAGTGTGTGCCATGGCTAAAATGTGGGAAGGAAGAACAGACGGAATGACTGATGTAACGGCGGATGATTTCAATTCATCCATCCGTTTTGACAGCCGTATGTACAGAGAAGACATCACAGGGTCCGTGGCACATGCGCGGATGCTGAAGAAGCAGAATATCATCCCGTCCGGAGCGGCGGATCATATCATCGAAGGTCTGCTGGGAATACTCAGCGACCTGGAAACGGGAAAACTGGAGATCGATCCGACAGCTGAGGACATCCACATGTTCGTGGAACAGGTCCTGACAGAGAGGATCGGCGACGAAGGAAAGATGCTGCATACGGCAAGAAGCCGGAACGACCAGGTCGCGCTGGACATGCGCATGTACATGCGTACAAAGACCGGCGAGATCAGTTCACTGGTCAAAGACCTGGTTGTTGTCCTCAATGAAGCGGCGGAGAAGTATACCGACGCGATCATGCCCGGCTATACGCACCTGCAGAGGGCACAGCCGATCTTCTTCAGCCAGCATTTACTGGCTTATGAAATGATGTTCCTGCGGGATATGTCCAGACTGAAGGATGCCGTGAAGCGCATGAATGAATCGCCGATCGGCGCCTGTGCCCTGGCAGGTACGACATACGATACCGACCGGGATTATGAAGCCGGCCTGCTCGGATTTGACAGCGTATGCCTCAACAGCATGGACGCCGTATCCGACCGGGATTTCTGCCTCGAGATTCTCAGCGATCTCTCCATCCTGATGATGCATATGTCCAGGCTGGCAGAGGAGATCCTCCTCTGGACGAGCTGGGAATTCCGCTTTGTGGAACTGGCAGATGCCTATACCACCGGATCATCGATCATGCCGCAGAAAAAGAACTCCGATATGGCAGAACTGATCCGCGGCAAGACAGGCCGTGTATACGGCGACCTGATGGGTCTGTTGACAGTCATGAAAGGTCTTCCGCTTGCGTACAACAAGGATATGCAGGAAGACAAGGAACCGGTCTTCGATGCCATGGATACGGCAGTCATGTGCCTGTCCGTGCTGACACCGATGATCAGTACGATGAAAGTCAACCAGGACCGGATGAAGCAGGCAGCGCAGGAAGGTTTCATCAATGCGACCGACCTCGCGGACTATATGGTGCGGAAGGGACTCCCGTTCCGTACGGCATACAAGATCACCGGACAGATCGTAGGCGACTGTATCCGGAACGGACAGATACTGGAAAACCTGCCGCTGGAAACGTACCAGACTTACTGGGAACAGTTTGACAATGATCTGTATGAAGCAATCGACCTGACGAACGCAGCTGATACAAGGACAAGCAAAGGCGGTACGTCAAGACAGTCCATCCGGGAACAGATCGAAGCGGTAAAGGAAAAACTGCAGGAGGCATCATGACAAAGATATTCATTGACGGCAGTTCCGGAACGACAGGTCTCAGGATCCGCGAACGGCTGGCGGAAAGAAACGATATCGAACTGATCACTGTCCCGTATGAGCTGCGCCATGAGCCGGACGTACGGAAGGAAGCGATCCATAACGCGGATATCGCGTTCCTGTGCCTGCCGGATGCGGCAGCGAAGGAATCCGCGCTCCTGGCCGAAGGATCCGATACCGTTATTATTGACACCTCCACCGCCCACAGGACAGCGGAAGGCTGGGTATACGGCCTGCCGGAACTGGAAGGACAGAGGGAAAAGATCCGTACAAGCAAACGGATCGCCAATCCCGGCTGTCACGCGACCGGGTTCATCGCCCTGGTGCAGCCGCTCATCAAAGCAGGCATCCTGAAGGATGATATTCATCTGACATGCATGTCGCTGACCGGATACTCCGGCGGCGGGAAAAAGATGATTGCGGAATATGAACTGGCAGACAGGGATCCGTATCTCGATTCACCGAGAATGTACGGCCTGACGCAGAATCACAAACACTTAAAGGAAATGAAGATCATATCAGGACTGAAATACGATCCGGTATTCTGTCCTGTCGTAGCGGATTTCTACAGCGGTATGGAGACCGTGATCCCGCTGTTTGCGGATGAGATCAGCGGTACAGCTGAAGATATCCTGCATGTATATGAACAGCTGTACGCCGGCAGCCTGATCGGCGTTGCCGATACGGCAAGGGCGAACATGATCCCGGCAAACCTGATGGCACTCCGGGATGACATGCGCATATCCGTACAGGGAAATGAAGAACGCATCCTCCTGACGGCAGTATTCGACAATCTGGGCAAAGGGGCATCCGGTGCCGCGATCCAGAATATGAATATCGTCATGGGAACAGAAGAAACGACCGGGTTGGTCACGGGAGAATAATATGAAAATGATCGAGGGCGGCGTTACAGCCGCAAAAGGATTCAAGGCAGCGGGCATGCATGCCGGGATCCGGATGAATAAAACGAAAAAGGACCTGGGGCTGATCGTCAGCGACGTGCCATGCAGCGCGGCAGGTCTTTTCACCCGTAATAAGGTAAAGGCAGCACCGGTACTGGTGAACATTGAAACGATCAAGAGCGGCAGCTGCCAGGCGATCATTGCCAACTCCGGCATCGCCAACGCATGCGCGCCGCATGATATGGAAAACGCGCTGAAGATGCAGAAGGTGACAGCGGATGTACTGGGTCTGGATACAGGCGAAGTCCTGATTGGTTCCACCGGCGTGATCGGTGTTGACCTGAACGTGGACATCATTGAAGCAGCGCTGCCGGAATTGAAGGCAAAGCTCGCATACGGACCGGAGGCGTCCGATGACGCGGCACATGCCATCATGACGACAGATACGAAGAAAAAAGAACAGGCTGTTGAATTCGAACTCGGCGGAAAGACCGTACGGATCGGCGGGATCTCCAAGGGATCCGGCATGATCCATCCGAATATGGGCACGATGCTGTGCTATGTAACGACCGACTGTGCCATTGAAGCACCGGTGCTGAAAAAGGTACTGAAGGAAGTATGCGACGTAACATTCAACCGCATCTCCGTAGACGGCGATACCTCCACAAACGATTCCCTGATCATCCTCGCAAACGGATGTGCTGAAAATACACCGGTCGAAGAGGGAAGCGAAGACTATCAGATCTTCAAGGAAGCACTGCAGGTACTGTGTACGGATCTGGCCAGAAGGATGGCCAGGGACGGGGAAGGCGCAAAGCATCTGATCACATGTGAAGTCAAGAACTGTGAATCAGAGGAAAAGGCAGAAATGCTTTCCAAAGCCGTTATAGGTTCTTCCCTGACGAAGGCAGCCATCTTCGGATGTGATGCCAACTGGGGCCGTGTGCTCTGCGCGCTCGGCTACTCCGGCGCGGACTTCGATCCGCT
>CADBPK010000242.1 GCA_902796465.1 uncultured Erysipelotrichaceae bacterium
ATCTTCTTCCGGCGCAAGCGTAACGACCCTGATCGCTCCGTCCGCACATTCCTGAAACATTCTGAATTCTTCTACCGACGGCTTGACGATCGCTTCGGGCGGCTGGGCTCCTTTGTACTTCAGTGAAAGATATGGACCTTCCAGGTGGACACCGATGATCCGTGCGCCTTTGTAATCTTCTTTTCTGACAGCCGCAACGTTGAGAAGGGCTTTCTTAAGGGTTTCTGTATGATCAGTGATCGTTGTCGCAAGGAATGAGGTAACGCCTTCGGACGGGATGCCTGCAGCCCATTTGCGCAGTCCTTCGGGATCAGCGTAATTCGTATCGAATCCATAGGCACCGTGGCAGTGGATATCGATAAATCCGGGCAGGATGCGCGCATCATTATAGTTGTAATCCGCAACTTCTTCCGCATCAGGGGAAATCCGGATTATCTTTCCGTTTTCTATGGTAATGACGGCAGGAATCCATTTCTCATCGCAGTATACTCTGCTGCTTCTGATTTTCATAAAAGGTCTCCTTTATTTCTTCTTTATCATTATATGACGGTGTAAAGGAAAAATGGATATTCAGCATACAAATTGATATAATATCGGCATATGGAGGAATTATGATCGGAATATTGGTAACCGGGCATGGCACATTTGCCAGCGGAATCACCAGCGCGGTCAAACTGCTGGCAGGCAAGCCTGAAAAATATGTTTATGTTGACTATCTCCAGGAACATACCACAGATGAACTGGAGTATCATATCCGTGAAAAACTGAAGGAACTCGCTGACTGCGAAGGCATACTGATCTTTGCGGACATGACAGAAGCTGCACCTTACAAGATTTCATCCGAACTGTCGGTTAAACTCAAAGATACCTTCAGGATCCGTGTTATCGGCGGAACAAACCTCGGGATGCTGATACAGGCAAATATGGCAAGGGGATATGTGATCGATGTGGATGATCTCTGCTCCCTCGCGCTGGATGAAGGAAGAAAACATATCGCCGCCTATGATGAAGCAGAGGAACTGCGGGAATCCGGGCGGTAAACGAAAGGAAAAAAGATATGGCACTTATAGCAATATTGGTATTTATTCTGACCCTGGATCAGTCATCCTTCCTGAGAGTGCTGCACAGGCCTCTGATCGCCTGCACACTGTTCGGAATCGTTCTCAATGATCCGGCGAAAGGCGCTGCCGTCGGTGCAGCAATGGAACTGATCGTTCTCGGTGCCGAGAACCGTTATGTCAACACAGTACTGTATTCCGTAATGGCTGTTGTTCTTGCAGTACAGTCCGGTATGGATGTAAACACAGCCATCGCCAGTGCGCTTGTATTTGCATGGCTCGGCATGTATGCGGACGGTGCTTTTACGGCTATATCGGCTGCGTTCCTGCCGATGGCGAGAAAAGCAGCGGAAAACAGGGATGAAAAGAAACTTGCCCTGGCTAATATCCTGCCGGGAATCCTGAAAGCTCTGCTGTTTACCGTACTTGCGTGTCTCGCATATACAGGCGGTGAAAGTTTCCGCACCACGGTATCATCACTGGAAAAGAATGCCGGCTGGGTAATGGCAGGACTGGCTGCAGCGGGATCCCTTATGAAATGTCTCGGATTCGCTGTCATACTCCGGAATATCCAGATCCGGGAGATCAGCGGCGCTTTGGTCGCTGGAGCGGCGTTTGCTGCACTGATCGTCACAACTGGAATCAGCGGGGCAACACTGCTGATCTGTGCAATGCTGGCATTCGCACTTGCGGCATATGATTATTCACTGCAGGCCAATGAAACTGCAGCGGCAGAAAAAGGAGGTGCTTCAAAATGGTGGTAGGCGCAGGACCGTATAAAAATCTGACAGAAGCATATCCTCTGGATAAAAAGACGTTGAATAAGATCGTATGGCGTTCTTTCCTGAGCGGTTTTTCCAGAAACGGAGAAACAGGGGAATCGATCGGCTGGCTCTGGGCAATCATGCCCGGTCTCAAAAAGATCCATACGGATGAACAGGATCTGGCATATGCCATGGGACATCATCTGGAGTATGTGGAAACAGGTTCATTCCTTTCCACACTTGCCATGGGCGCTGTTCTCTCCATGGAACAGTGCAAATATGATCCGGCACTGATCCGTTCATTCAAGGCATCTGTCTCTGCTGCGGCAGACGGGATCGGAACAGCATTATTCTGGTACCTGATCATTCCGTTTACTGCCATGGGCGTACTTTCCCTGGCACAGGGAGGCAGTCCGGCAGCCGCACTCATCTATTTCCTGATCACGGCTGTTCTGGCAGTCGCAGCACGTTTTGCCGGTATGTATATCGGTTACGCACAGGGAACCCGGCTTGCGGATACGCTTTCGAAAAAGAAAAAAGGAGCAGTCCGTTCGATCCGTCTGGCCGGTGCGTTCATGATCGGCGCCATGATCATCGTAAACATGAAGGATGTATCTGCAGCCCTGACGATGTACAACGGCAGTGATTCACTCGATATGGCTTCCCAGCTGAATCAGCTCCTGCCGGGTATTATCCCGCTTCTGCTGACATGGCTTATGTGGCATCTTCTGACCCGCAAAAACTGGTCACCGATGAAATGTATCCTCCTGATCGTTGTGATCGCACTTGCCGGTGCTGCCATCGGATTGTGGGCAGGTACTTATGAACCGCTGATCCATATCGGTTAAACCATAACAGTTATAAGATTACCAAAGCATGCCTGACAGCATGCTTTTTTTGCGAATATAACCGTATAGCGGAGGAACAATATGGCTTTGATTCGTGAAATGAATAGAAATGAAAGACCGAGGGAAAAAGCAAAACGGTATGGAGTTAAAAGTCTCAGTGCTGCTGAACTGCTGGCAATTCTTATGAGAAGCGGGGTGAAAGGCACAAACGCACTGGAACTCGCTGAATCCCTCCTGCAGGCTTCCGGAGATCTGTGCGGGGTGGCGAAAATGAACTTTGCGGAAATGAAAAAGATCAGGGGGATCAGCGATGTCAAAGCGCTGGAACTGCTGGCGTGCTTTGAATTGTCCCGGAGGATCGCATATGAAACGGCGGTGGAAAAGAATGTAATACGTGATCCGGAAAGTCTTCTGGAATGGCTTTACCGTGAGATCGGTTCATCACAGCAGGAGCGGTTTCTTGCGGTATATCTGAATACCGCCAACCATATCATTGACTATCAGGTACTGTTTGTGGGGACCATCAACGAAGCAGGGGTTTATCCAAGGGAAGTGTTCAAGCAGGCACTGCTTCTGAACAGTACAAATCTGATGCTGGTTCATAACCATCCCAGCGGAAATCTGCGGCCAAGCCGAAATGATATAAATCTTACCAGGGAATTTGTTCAGATCGGCCGGCTGATGAACATACGCATCCTTGATGATCTCATTGTCAGCAATTCGGATTTTTTCTCATTTGCGGCCAACGGTCTGCTGAACGATATGGAATCAAACGAAAAATAATGCTAAAATATTTGTTATGAATTTCATAGAAAACATTTTTGAAAAAATAAGCGATATATCCATGCGTGCATTGATAAGAATGCTGCTGATTCTGGGCATCATTTATCTGATCATGGCTACGGATTCCGTGTGGAGCGGAACAGCCCGAACTGTATTCGGTATTATCAAACCATTTCTTTACGGCTTTATTATGGCCTATATTCTGCAGAAACCGATCAATTACGGGGTGAAACATAAAATACCGAAGAAAATCGCGATCCTGCTGATCTACGCGATCGGTCTCCTGCTTGTTTATCTTCTTCTTGCGACACTGGTTCCGCTGCTGCTGGACAGGGCAGGAGGATTCATCAATTCCATGATCAGCGGTGTTTCCTGGCTGTATTCTCATTACGCATCCATGACGGAAAGCAATACACCGGACTGGATCAAGGATTTTGCGGACAAGCTCATTCAGGCACTGTCCTCATTCCGTAATGTGATACCGAATTCCATTTCGACATCACTTCCTGTTTTTGTGACGGATACATTATCGCATATCACAACATTTGTTTTCTCTACGATCATTTCCGTTTATCTATGTATTGACTGGGAGAAACTTCGTACAACATTCCTGAAAGCAATCGGATCGCGCAATTTCACCAATGTACGCATCATGCTGAAGATCGATGATGAAGTCAGTTCCTATATCCATTCGATGATCGTACTCATGCTGATTACATTTGTTGAGTATTCACTCCTTTACGGACTGCTCGGTCATAAGGACTGGCTGATACTGGGCATTATCACGTCACTTGCCCATCTTGTTCCGTATGTCGGTCCTATGGCTGCGAATACGATCGGTGTGCTGACTGCGCTGAATATGCCTACACCGAATCTGATTATACTGATTGTTATGATCGTGATCCTTTCCAACGTGGATCCTTACATCATTCAGCCGATGGTTCATTCCAGAAATACAAAGATCTCGCCGCTAGAAGCTCTGTTCAGCGTATTTGCGTTCGGCAGGATATTCGGAATGAAAGGTATTATTGTCGCAATTCCGTTATTTCTGATCATCCGTGTACTTTTCCTCGCAAAAACCAAACCGGATTATCTTGAAAATCTGAAAAAAGAACAGGAGGCACATGCATGAAAAAACTGATCTGTACATTATGCACTGCGCTTCTTCTCTGTCTGTATCTTACCGGCTGTGCCACGGTCAAGAACAAGATCGCGTATACTGTTTATCCGGTCGGCTTCCTGATCGACCGCATCGGCGGATCAACTGTTATCAAAGAATCGATCCAGAATGACGGGATCATACAGCGGGCAACGATCAAGGATAACTATGAAGATACACTGAAAAGCAGTGCTGTGTTCATGCATATAGGTACTCTGGAACCTTATCTCACGGTTTATTCCAATGAGATCAAGGAATCCAAAATCCAGAACATGGATCTGTCAGTCCTCAACGCGGTTTACAATTTCCGCCGGTATACCCAGATCGTAACAGACGGAGAAGTCAGTTTCGTGGAAGGACCGTATTACAAAGGTGATATGTTCAACATGATCGACGCGGATGAGAAGGATCTGTTCCTGTGGAACGATCCGATCTCCATGCTCAGTATGGCGAAAGATATCCGTGACTGGCTGGTCTCAAAGTTCCCTGATCAGGCGTCAGTTTACGAAGAGAACTACTATAAACTGGAAACGGATCTGATCAATCTGGATGCGCAGTATCAGGCGCTCGCAACTTCCCTTGTGAAAAACAACCAGCAGATCAGGTTTGTCAGTATGACTGCAAGCTTCGGAACATGGCAGAAAACATACGGCTTCCAGGTTTATCCGGTTATTTTGTCCAAATACGGTGTTCTGCCGAATAAGGAACAGCTAGAAGTAATCAAGGAAAGAATACTTGCAGATGGTGTGAAATATATCGTTTATGAACCTAATATGACACCTGATATGATCGAGCTGTTCAATGAACTTGAAAGCTCCATGAATCTGAAACGCGTCAATCTGAGCAATCTGTCCAGTCTGACGAAGACAGAAGTGGATGACGGAAAAGACTACGTTTCCATCATGTATGAGAATCTGAGTGTCCTCACGACGATGAAGGAAGATATTTCTGCAGCTGCAGATAATTAACGAATGAATGGTTCCTATAACCGGCATTAGAGCCGGTTTTGCCATATGGAGGAAAAGATGAAGAAATTATTGCTGACAGATGGAAATGCGATGCTTTTCCGGGCTTATTGGGCAACAGCCGGCAGACCGATGACGACACGGCAGGGTTTACCGACAAATGCTGTTTTCGGATTTGCTTCAATGATCCAGAAAGCAATCGATACCGTCAATCCCGATGCTGTCCTGATCGCCTTTGATGCCGGCAAACATACATTCCGGCATGATCTGTATCCGGATTATAAGGGCGGAAGAAGGGAAACACCTGAAGATCTTGTGCCGCAGTTTGCTA
>CADBPK010000243.1 GCA_902796465.1 uncultured Erysipelotrichaceae bacterium
AGGGGCAAGGGATTATCTCGTTCCTTCCCGCATTTACAACGGAAAATTCTGGGCGCTGCCGCAGAGCCCGCAGATCTATAAGCAGCTTCTGATGATCGCCGGCATGGAAAAATACTTCCAGATCGCCAGATGCTTCCGTGATGAGGATCTGCGCGCTGACAGACAGCCTTCTTTTACCCAGATCGATATTGAAATGAGTTTCGGTGATGAGGAGACCGTATTTGCGACAGTTGAAGAACTGATGCAGGAGATCTTCCGCGGTACAGTCGGCTTCGAACTGCCGGCAAAATTCGACCGTCTGACATGGAATGAATGCATGGACCGTTACGGAACCGACAAGCCGGATACACGATTTGGAAATGAAATACAGGATATTTCGGCCGTTTTTACCGGTACGGAATTCCAGGTCTTCAGGAATGTCCTGGAAAACGGCGGTACGATCCAGTGCGTAAAATTCAACGGTGCGGATCATTACAGCCGGAAAGCGATTGATACCCTGCAGGATTATGTAAAACATGGTTTCAGAGCCAAGGCGCTCGCGTTCCTGAAATATACGGGCGGCGCACTCTCAGGCTCTGTCGCAAAACCGCTCAGTGACAGTGAAAAACAGGAATTGATTGAGAAACTCGAACTGACGGAAAACGATATCGTATTCATCATAGCGGACAAGAAGCGCATTGCCCAGGCTGCCCTCGGTGCACTCCGTCTGAGAGTGGCGAAGGAACTCGGTCTTCTGCCGCATGAGCAGAAGTACAATTTCCTCTGGGTCACGGACTTTCCGATGTTCGAATACTCTGAAGAGGAAGACCGCTGGGTGGCGATGCATCATCCGTTTACCGCGCCGCGGGCGGAAGACGCAGACAAGCTCATAAGTGATCCTGGCAGTGTCATGAGCCGTGCATATGACCTCGTGCTCAACGGATATGAACTGCTGAGCGGTTCGATCCGTATCCATGAAGCGGATCTGCAGGAAAAGGTTTTTGAAGCAATCGGCCTCACAATGGAGCAGGCAAAAGCCAAATTTGGTTTCTTCCTGGATGCGTTCTCCTACGGCACACCGCCGCACGGGGGAGTCGGCATCGGTCTGGAAAGACTGGTCATGGTTCTGGCCGGCACAGAGAATATCCGCGATGTCGTCGCGTTCCCGACCACCAACAGTTCACTTGATCTGATGAGTGAGTCCCCGAATGTTGTGGACCAGGCACAGCTGGATATCCTCGGAATCGAAATAGCTAAACAGAATACAGAAGAATAGTCCTGATGTCAAGACTATTCTTTTTTTCCGTCACTGATACAATGAAATTGCCAGAGGACTCAGTATTTTTCCTACATTTTGATATAAGGGAATCCTGACTGGAGACTCCCGTGTTGAAAACCTGGTACGGCCAGGGATCCTGACGGACGACCATGGATGCCCACCTCTACATAAGAGGGAACATATCACCCCTCTGGCTGCCGGAATACACAGCCGCCCTGATTCAGGGCGGTTTTGTTTATTCCGCTTGAAAGCAGTAATAAAAAACGATACAATAACTCTCGTAAAAAAGAAAAGGTGGTGCAGGTAATGACACAGTTTTGGTCTACATTAGGCTGGTTTATTTCCGGCGGGCTCGTCGGCGGATTGATCTGTTTCTTTGTCACAAAGAGATATTTTGAAAAGCAGATCAAGGAAAATCCTCCGGTCAACGAAAAGATGATCCGTGCAATGTTCATGCAGATGGGAAGAAAACCAAGCGAAGCGCAGATCCGTCAGGTGATGCGGTCGATGAATCAACAGTAAAACAGATAAGGAACACAATGAAAACATTGTGTTTTTTTCATATTGCTTGAGATATAATAATTACAGTAATAATAGGAGGACATATGAGTACTGAAAACAAAAAAGTTTTCGAAGCGATGGATGGTAATACCGCGACAGCTCACAGTGCGTATGCGTTCACTGAAGTTGCCGGAATCTATCCGATCACGCCATCTTCTCCGATGGCCGAGAATACAGACGCATGGGCTACAGAAGGCCGTGTCAATGTATTCGGAGACAAAGTAAAAGTTGTGGAAATGCAGTCCGAAGGCGGCGCTTCCGGTACGATCCACGGCGCTCTGCAGGGCGGTGCGCTGGCTGCGACATATACGGCTTCACAGGGTTTGCTGCTGATGATTCCAAATATCTACAAGCTCAAAGGCGAACTTCTGCCGGGCGTTATCCATGTTGCGGCACGTTCTCTTGCAACACATACTCTGAGTATTTTCGGTGATCATCAGGATGTTTATGCATGCCGTCAGACAGGCGCTGTCATGATGTGCTCTCATTCTGTTCAGGATTGTATGGATCTCGCCGGTGTTGCACACCTCGTTGCAATCGATGCATCTGTACCGGTCATTCATTTCTTCGACGGTTTCCGTACTTCCCACGAAGTCGATAAGATCGAAGTCATGGACTACGGTTTCCTGAAATCCTTACTGCCGATGGATAAAGTCCAGGCTTTCCGTGACAAGGCGCTCAACCCGCATGGAAACGCAATTACACGCGGCGGCTCCCAGAATGATGATATCTATTTCCAGGCTGCTGAAGCACAGAACGAACACTATGCTGCAGTACCGGATATCGCTGCCAAATACTACAAGGCAATCAGCGAGCATACAGGCCGTGAATATGCACCGTTCGTATACTACGGCGCACCGGATGCTGAACGTGTTATCATCGCCATGGGTTCTGTTACAGACACCATCATGGAAACAATCGATGCACTGACAGCACAGGGCGAAAAAGTTGGTCTCATCAAGGTTTATCTGTATCGTCCGTTCTCCCAGGCTTATCTGGAAAAAGTTCTGCCGGCTTCCGTCAAGAAAGTTGCAGTTCTCGACCGTTCCAAGGAACAGGGCACAAGAGAACCTCTGTATCTCGATGTCTGCTATGCACTGAGAAAGCATAAAGACCTCACAATTATCGGCGGCCGTTATGGTCTGTCTTCAAAGGATACAAACCCGTCTCATATCAACGGTGTATTCGAAGAACTGAAGAAAGACGATCCGAAAGAAGAATTCACGATCGGTATCGAAGACGATGTTACACATCTGTCTCTGCCGGCTGTTGATGTCAAGATCGATGCGGATTATACATCCTGCCTGTTCTATGGTCTCGGTTCCGACGGAACTGTCGGTGCAAACAAGAGCACTGTCAAGATCATCGGCAACAACACCGATCTCTACTCCCAGGCTTACTTCGCATATGATTCCAAGAAGGCCGGCGGCGTTACACGTTCACATCTGAGATTCGGCAAGAGCCCGATCCATTCCCCGTACTATATCAACAAAGCAGACTTCATTTCATGCTCATTGGATTCCTACTGCTTCAAGTATGATATGGTCAAAGACCTCAAGGAAGGCGGAACATTCCTGCTGAATACGACTTTCTCCGCTGACACCATCGCAGACCATCTGCCGAACAAGATGCTCGCAGAACTGGCTAAGAAGAAAGCTAAATTCTATATCATCAACGCTACACAGATCGCCCTGGATACACACATGGGCCGTCATACAAACACGATCCTGCAGAGTGCGTTCTTCAAGCTGAATGAACAGATCATGCCGTATGAGAAGTCCCTCGAACTCATGAAGGATTCCGCACGTCATACATATGCACGCAAGGGTGAAGATGTTGTAAACAACAACTGCAACGCAATCGACCGCGGCGCAAGCGGACTGGTTGAAGTTGAAGTTAAGCCGGAATGGGCTGACCTGCAGTACGGCGATTCCCTGTTCAAGAAGACAGGCGACGCTTACTATGACAACAACCTGCAGAGAATCAACGCTCTGGAAGGCTATGACATGCCTGTATCCAGCTTCCTGAAGTACGGCGTTCTCGACGGATCCATTCCGGAGAATGTTGCATTCAAGGAGAAGAGAACGATCGCTACACAGGTTCCGACATGGGATGCTTCCAAGTGTGTTGCCTGCGGTCAGTGTGCATTCGCATGTCCGCATGCTACGATCCGCCCGTTCCTTCTGAACGCTGACGAAGTTGCCAAGGCACAGGAAATCGCTGATGCCAATAAAGTTGAACTGACATTCGTAGACGACAAGAAGCTCGCCGCTTATCCGGGTGCTGCAGCTGCAGGCCTGAAGTACAGGATCCAGCTCTCTCCGGCAAACTGCGTAGGCTGCGGTGTATGTCTGACAGTATGTCCGACAAAGGCACTCGGTGTTGCAGAAGTCAACGATATGCTCCAGGAAGAGCCGCTGGCAGATTATCTCTACAAAGAGACAGAATACAAGCCGCAGTACGGAAGAGAAGGAACAGTCCAGGGATCCTCTCTGCTGATGCCTTACTTCGAAGTAAGCGGATGCTGCCCGGGCTGCGGAGAAGCTCCGTATTACAGACTGGCATCCCAGATGTTCGGTAAGGACATGATG